>JAFKKL010000007.1 GCA_017305595.1 Hyphomicrobiales bacterium
AACTGATCATCGGTGACCGTCAGACCGGCAAGACCGCGATCGCGCTCGACACCATGCTCAACCAGAAGTCGCTCAACGCGACCGGCGACGAGAGCATCAAGCTGTACTGCGTTTACGTCGCGGTCGGTCAGAAGCGCTCCACCGTTGCGCAGTTCGTGAAGGTGCTCGAAGAGCAGGGCGCGCTGGAATATTCGATCGTCGTCGCGGCCACCGCGTCCGATCCGGCCCCGATGCAGTACATCGCGCCGTTCACCGGCTGCACCATGGGCGAATACTTCCGCGACAACGGCATGCACGCGGTCATCATCTATGACGACTTGTCGAAGCAGGCTGTCGCTTATCGCCAGATGTCGCTGCTGCTGCGCCGCCCGCCGGGCCGCGAAGCTTATCCGGGCGACGTGTTCTACCTGCACTCCCGCCTGCTGGAGCGCGCCGCGAAGCTCAACGACGACATGGGCAACGGTTCGCTGACGGCGCTGCCGGTCATCGAAACCCAGGCCAACGACGTGTCGGCCTACATTCCGACCAACGTGATTTCGATCACCGACGGCCAGATCTTCCTCGAAACCGACCTGTTCTTCCAGGGCATTCGCCCGGCGGTGAACGTCGGTCTGTCGGTGTCGCGCGTCGGTTCGTCGGCGCAGACCAAGGCGATGAAGAAGGTCGCCGGCAAGATCAAGGGTGAGCTGGCGCAGTACCGCGAAATGGCGGCGTTCGCGCAGTTCGGCTCCGACCTCGACGCCTCGACCCAGCGCCTGCTCAACCGCGGTTCGCGCCTCACCGAACTCCTGAAGCAGCCGCAGTTTTCGCCGCTGAAGATGGAAGAGCAGGTTGTGGTGATCTGGGCCGGCACCAACGGCTATCTCGATCCGCTGCCGCTCAACAAGGTGCGCGCGTTCGAGGACGGTCTGCTGTCGCTGCTGCGCGGCAAGCATGCCGACATCCTCAACACCATTCGCGACACCCGCGACCTCAGCGATGAGACCGCCGGCAAGATCAAGAGCATCGTCGAAGGCTTCGCCAAGACGTTCGCTTAATCGTCGTCGTGGCCGGACTTGTTCCGGCCATCCGCGCTTGAGGCGTGGCGGCGAAGATGACGTGGATGCCCGGCACAAGGCCGGGCATGACGAAATAAGGGTTCGCGACACGGCCAGGCCGGTCGCAAGGGTGAGCTGAGAATGGCTTCTCTAAAAGACATGCGTGTCCGCATCGCCTCGACCAAGGCGACGCAGAAGATCACCAAGGCCATGCAGATGGTGGCGGCGTCGAAGCTGCGCCGCGCGCAGAGCGCTGCGGAAGCCGCGCGGCCCTACGCCGAAAAGATGGATTCGGTGATTTCCAACATCGCCAGCGCCGCGACGGGGTCGCCCGGCGGTTCGCCGCTGCTGGTCGGCACCGGCAAGGATCAGGTGCATCTCTTGCTGGTATGCACCGGCGAGCGCGGCCTGTCCGGCGCGTTCAACTCGGCGATCGTTCGTCTCGCCCGCGAGAAGGCCTACGCCCTGATGAACCAGGGCAAGGACGTGAAGTTCTTCTGCGTCGGCCGCAAGGGTTACGAGCAGCTTCGCCGCACCTTCGACAAGCAGATCATCGGCAACGTCGAGCTGCGCTCGGTGCGCCAGCTCGGCTTCGTCAACGCCGAAGACGTCGCCAAGAAGGTGCTGGCGCTGTTCGACGCCGGCGAGTTCGATGTCTGCACGTTGTTCTATTCGCGCTTCCAGTCGGTGATCTCGCAGGTGCCGACCGCGCAGCAGGTGATTCCGCTGGAGGTCTCAAGCCCCGCCGCGAACGCCACCGCCGCCAAGACCTCTTACGAATACGAGCCGGAGGAAGACGAAATCCTCTCGGGCCTGTTGCCGCGCAATCTCGCGGTGCAGATCTTCCGCGCCCTGCTGGAGAACAACGCTTCCTTCTACGGCGCGCAGATGACCGCGATGGACAACGCCACCCGCAACGCCGGCGAAATGATCCGCAAGCAGACCCTGATCTACAACCGCACCCGACAGGCGATGATTACGAAGGAACTGATCGAAATCATCTCCGGCGCCGAGGCGGTCTAAGTCGAAGGAGACGCAGCATGGCTTATGTCACCAAGGCGACGACCAAGGGCGGCCGCAACGGCCGCGCGATGCTCGACAATGGCGGCCTCGCGCTCGCCATGGGCCTGCCCAAGGAAATGGGCGGCGCGGGCGAAGGCCACAATCCCGAGCAGTTGTTCGCGCTCGGCTGGTCGGCGTGCTTCGGTCAGGCGGTGCTCGCGCTCGCCAAGAAGCATGGTCTTGACGGTCAAGCCGCTGAAGTCGGCTGCAACGTCACCATCGACAAGGACGAAGTCAGCTTCGCGCTGAAGGCCGAACTCTCACTGCGCATTCCCGGCGCGGATAAGGAGAAGGTCAAGGCGCTGCTCGAAGACGCTCACAAGATCTGCCCGTATTCCCGGGCCACACGCAACAACGTGCCGGTGACGCTCAGCGTCCTCTGACACGCGTATTCGTTAAAGGAGACTCTCTATGGCTACAGCAGCCAACCAGGTCGGTCGTATTACCCAGGTCATCGGTGCCGTCGTCGACGTGCAGTTCGAAGGTCATCTGCCGGCGATTCTGAACGCGATCGAGACCAAGAACGGCAACAACCGTCTGGTGCTCGAAGTGGCGCAGCATCTCGGTGAATCCACCGTGCGTACCATCGCCATGGACACCACCGAGGGTCTGGTGCGCGGTCAGGACGTCACCGACACCGGCGCGCCGATCCGGGTGCCGGTCGGTCCCGGAACGCTGGGCCGCATCATGAACGTGATCGGCGAGCCGGTCGACGAGCAGGGGCCGATCAAGGCCGACGACCTCCGCCCGATCCACGCGGAAGCGCCGTCCTACACCGACCAGTCGACCGAAGCTGAAATTCTCGTCACCGGCATCAAGGTCGTCGATCTGCTGGCTCCGTATGCCAAGGGCGGCAAGATCGGCCTGTTCGGCGGCGCCGGCGTCGGCAAGACGGTGCTGATTCAGGAACTGATCAACAACGTCGCCAAGGCGCACGGTGGTTACTCGGTGTTCGCCGGCGTCGGCGAGCGTACCCGCGAAGGTAACGACCTCTATCACGAGTTCATCGAATCCGGCGTGAACAAGAAGGGCGGCGGCGAAGGCTCCAAGTGCGCTCTCGTTTACGGCCAGATGAACGAACCGCCGGGCGCGCGTGCCCGCGTCGCGCTGTCGGGCCTCACGGTCGCCGAACAGTTCCGCGACCAGGGCCAGGACGTGCTGTTCTTCGTCGACAACATCTTCCGCTTCACCCAGGCCGGCTCGGAAGTGTCGGCGCTGCTCGGTCGTATTCCTTCGGCGGTGGGTTATCAGCCGACGCTTGCCACCGACATGGGCGCGCTGCAGGAGCGCATCACCACCACGCAGAAGGGTTCGATCACGTCGGTGCAGGCGATTTACGTCCCGGCCGACGACTTGACCGACCCGGCGCCGGCCACCTCGTTCGCCCACTTGGACGCGACCACCGTGCTCAACCGCGCCATCTCGGAAAAGGGCATCTATCCGGCGGTGGACCCGCTCGACTCGACCTCGCGCATGCTGTCGCCGCTGATCGTCGGCGAGGAGCACTACCAGACCGCGCGTATGGTTCAGCAGGTGCTTCAGCGCTACAAGTCGCTGCAGGACATCATCGCCATTCTCGGCATGGACGAACTGTCGGAAGAGGACAAGCTGACGGTGGCCCGCGCCCGTAAGGTCGAGCGCTTCCTGTCGCAGCCGTTCTTCGTCGCCGAAGTGTTCACCGGTTCGCCGGGCAAGTTCGTCGACCTCGCCGACACCATCAAGGGCTTCCGCGATCTCTGCGAAGGCAAGTACGACCACCTGCCGGAAGCGGCGTTCTACATGGTCGGCACCATCGAAGAAGCCGTCGAGAAGGGCAAGAAGCTCGCGGCCGAAGCGGCCTAAGCCGACCTGCGAAGCTGTGCCGTCACCCTGAGGTGCGAGCGCAGCGAGCCTCGAAGGGTGGCTGCATGTCATCCTTCGAGGGCCGCAACAGCGGCCACCTCAGGATGACGATTGTGCGTTTTGGCGAAGGCTGACCATGGCTACCTTCCACTTTGATCTTGTCTCTCCTGAAAAGCTCGCCTTCTCCGGCGAGGTCGATCAGGTCGACGTGCCCGGCATCGAGGGCGATTTCGGCGTGCTCGCCGGCCACGCGCCGGTGGTTGCGGTGATCCGCCCGGGAATCCTCACGGTCATCACCGGTTCGACCCGGCAGAAGGTCATCGTGCTCGGCGGCCTGGCGGAAGTGTCGGAGAACGGCCTCACCGTGCTCGCCGATGTCGCCACGTCGCTGGAAGAACTCGATCGCGCCGCGTTCGCGAACCAGATCGAAGAGATGGAAGAGAAGCTGAAGAACGGCGAGCCCGGCCACGAGCTGGACCGCGAGATCGAGCGCCTCGATCACTTCAAGAGCATCCAGACCCAGCTCAATTCGACTGCGATGCACTAACACGTTTGGCGCCGACGCGGTCGGCGCCAATTGCCCGGACCATCGACACAGCCTGGACATCGAGGGGGCGCGGGCAAGTCCGTCGGCCCCCTTAATCGTCTCTTGCAAAAATCGCAGTCGGCGGTCATGAGAGGGCGTCCGGAGGGATGGCCGAGTGGCTTAAGGCGCACGCTTGGAAAGCGTGTGTGCGGGAAACCGTACCGTGGGTTCGAATCCCACTCCCTCCGCCACTTCAGAGTCGATGCGGGGAACACCGTTCCCACCGTGGCCCTCCCTTCGCAGTCACACACAAGCACCCTCGGTGGCGGGTTTTTACGCGCATGATGCGAATGTCATCTGTTTGCGCGACGTGCTGTGCACAGATCGAGACGTGCTTCCGGCGGTACCGTTTTATCTTGAGCCATTGGCAAGCGCAGCGTACCCGCCCAGACCAGCAAGGCGGCGGCGCTGAAGGTGGCTCCGAGCATCGACACGCCGGGCCATCCTGCCTGCGCATAGACCATCGTTGAGGCGATGGCTCCGATCCCGCTGCCGATCGAATAGAAGACCATATAGCCCCCGACGAGACGACTGCTTGCCGAGGGGTGACGGGCGAAGATGATGCTTTGATTGGTGACATGAACGGCCTGTACCGCGAGATCGAGCAGAACCACGCCAATCAGGAAAAGAGGCAGCGAAACCGGCAGCATCGCGATCAGTCCCCATGATGTCAGCAACAGCGCCAGCGACAGGCCGGTTGTCCATTGTCCGAAACCGCGATCCGCAAGCCGGCCTGCACCTGTTGCGGCAATTGCCCCCGCCATGCCGACCAGACCGATCAACCCGATCTGGCTATGGGAGTAGGAAAACGGCGGTGTGCTGAGCGGCAGGACCAGCGCCGTCCAGAAGGCGCTTAACGTCGCAAAGATCAGCAGGGCCAGAAGGCCTCGCACAAATAATATCCTGTCGTGCAGGAATAGAATGGGGATCGAGCGCAGCGTAGCGGCGTAGCTTTCCGTGCTGTTCGGCGAAAGTTGATGTGGGAGAACGCGCATAAGCAGGCCGACCATTGCCGCCGTCAAAACGGCCGAGGTGAGATAGACCGTGCGCCATCCACCGAGATCGGCGAGCAATCCGGCCATGAAGCGGGCGGCAAGGATGCCGATCACGACGCCGCTGGTCACCATGCCGACCGCCTTGCCGCGCTCGGCCGGCGTCGCCAGCGTCGCGGCAAAGGCGACCAGCACCTGCACCACGACGGCAAGCAGACCCATTGCGGCAAGGCTCGCGAACAGAATCGCTTCGGTGCGTGCGGTAGCAACGGCGACCAGCGCGACGATCGACAAAAGGCCTTGGCCGATGACGAGGCGGCGGCGGTCGATCAGATCGCCGAGCGGGACGATGAATATCAGCCCCAGCGCGTAGCCGACCTGCGTCAGCGTCACGACGAGACCGATCGTCGACGGTAAAATTCCGAAATCCTGCGCGATCGAATCAAGCAGCGGCTGGGCGTAGTAGATGTTTGCGACGTTGAGACCCGCGGTGACGGCAAAGATCAGTATGACGACCCTCGATAGTCCCTTGCCGGTGTCGTGCCGGGGCGCGCTTTCGTTTTCGTGCTGCATGGTGTGGCCTCGCATCCGTCGGATATGATCTGGTTTTATATTGAGACCACTTGTCCTGGTGCGATTCCAGTTCTATTTTAGGACCAGAGTCAGTCTTTGGAGATCGACGGCATGGTCAAGCGAGTCAGCCTGTGGGACGCCGGATGTCCGGTTGCGCGTGCGCTGGATGTCATCGGCGACTGGTGGGCGCTGCTCATCATCCGTGACGCCTTCGATGGCGTGCGACGCTTCGGCGACTTTCAGACGGGACTCGGCATCGCTAAAGGGATGCTGGCGACGCGGCTGCGTGATCTGACCGAGCGCGGCATTCTGGAGACTGCGCCGGCGTCCGACGGCACCGCCTATCGCGAATACATTCTGACCGAGAAAGGCCGCGGCCTCTTCCTTGTGGTCGTCGCGTTGCGTCAATGGGGCGAGGATTATCTCTATCGTCCGAACCAGCCGAAATCCGCGTTGCTGGAAACCGAAACCGGTGCACCCGTCGCCCGACTTCAATTGCGCGCGCAGAACGGCAGGCCCCTGACATGGAGCGATACGCGCGTGAAGAAACCGGAAGGCCGCTGACCGGCGGCCGGCATGGTTCGGCCCCGCCCGCTCATTCGAATGCGCGCGCGGTTTGACCGACGCGGGCGCATATGGAACGTTCCTTTCGGGAAGTCACCAGAGCTGCGGAGACGCCGTTGCGCGGTATCGATTTCAGTTCGTGGCATAGCCTGCTCCTGACCTTGCTCGGGCTGGCCTTATTCGCCGTCATCAGTATGGGAATCCGTCTGCTGATGATGTTCACGATCCAGCAACGCCGCGAGCGCATGAACCGCCAGATCAACGAGCGCCTGCGCACATTGATCGCCGCCTACAAGACCCTGGGTGGTTCGTTCACCGGCGATCTCGCGGTCGATCCGGCGCATCTGCGCGATTTGCGTCAACGCAGCCCCACCACCGAACCGGACGCGGAACCGGATGACGCGAACGCTCTCGCCGGGGGCGAAACCGGCTCGGATCGCAAGCGCCGGATTCGCGATGCGGTCGAGGCGGCGCTGTCGGACATCATCCTGCTCGGGACGGAAGATCATGTCCGTCTGGCCGAGCGCGCCGTGCGCGAACTGATCGCCGGCCGTCCAGTCCATATCAGCGAACTCGTGGTTTCGCTGCGCGACTTCATTCGCGAGGCGCTTGATCTTGCTCCGATCCCTTCCGATCTCGCGATCCCGATGCAGGGTCCGGCGCGCCCCTCCAGTGGCGGCGGTCGCGGCAAGGGCGAGGGAGGACTTAAGGGTTCGCGCGGCGGCGGTGGCGGCGGCATGGGCGCAGGGATGGGAATGGGTGGCGGCGGAATGGGAATGGGCGGCGACGGCTCAGCCCTGTCGGATCATCATCGATAGGGCCGGGTCGCACGGCGTAAGGTCATGCGGGTCAGCAGCGGGAATTGAAAGGCCGTGAGCAGATGAGCAAAACCCGCCCTCCACCGATGCCGGCCGATGTCGCTGCGGCCTTCGATGCGTTTCCGCCTGTGATCGGTCGCCGCCTGCGCGATATTCGCGGGCTGATTTTCAGAACGGCCGCGCTGACCGACGGCGTCGGGCCGCTCACCGAAACGCTGAAATGGAGCGAGCCAGCCTATCTCACCGAAGCGTCCGGCAGCGGCACCACGATCCGGCTGGGGTGGTTGCGTCTGTCCGAGGCGCATTGCGCGGTGCTGTTCAACTGCAAGACCACGTTGGTCGAAGCCTTTCGCGAGCGATTCCCGGATACGTTCACGTATCAAAAAAATCGCGCGCTCCTGCTGCATGCGGCGAAGCCGGTGCCCGAAACCGAGCTGTCGATCTGTCTCGGCATGGCGCTGACCTACAAAAAGCGACGCTGACCGGTCACCGTGCTGTGATGGCTGTCGTCTCGACAGCAGGCCGCGTGACGCGATACTTCGTCCGGACATCGAGAGGCTGTGATGATGGTTTCGACCGCCAGACCCGGATTGCTATCGGACGCGACCCGCGCCGCGTCGCGCTATGCGGCGTTGATCACCGCGATCGCCGCGCTGACGTTGGGAGGCGCGTGGTTCTTCCAACTGGTGCTCGGCCTGCAACCGTGCCCGCTCTGCCTCGAACAGCGCTACGCCTATTATCTTGCGATCCCGCTGGCGATCGTGGTGGCGGTCGCGGCGGCGCGCGATGCGCCGCGTTCGCTCATCTATGCAGGCCTATTCGCGCTGTTGCTGGCGGCGCTCGCCAACGCCGTGCTCGGCGGCTATCACGCGGGCGTCGAATGGAAATGGTGGCCGGGGCCGACCGATTGCAGCGGGCCGGTGGTCGATCTCGGCAAAGCGGGCGATCTGCTGTCGCGGCTCGATACCGTGAAAGTGGTTCGCTGCGACGAGGTGCAGTGGCGCTTCCTCGGTCTGTCGATGGCCGGCTACAACGTGCTGATCTCGCTGCTGATGGCGGCGTTGGCGCTGCTCGGCATCAAGCGGCTGTCGTGGCGCGCGTAGCGCTCGTTAATCGTCGGCGTCAACCTGCGGACGGTCGAACAGATGGACGATGCCGGGCGTGGCGACGCTGACGAAGACGAAGCGCGCCAGATGATGCGCGCCGACGAACACCGGATCGATGTGCAGTGTCAGCGCGAGCGCCAGCATCGCGTCCATCGCGCCGGGCGCGAACGCCACCACGATGTCGCTGAAACGCACCTCGGTCATCATGAAGATCGCCGCGACGAACAGCGCCGAGATGGCGATGGCGACCGCGAACGAGCCCAGCGCCGCGCCGACATAACGGAGCACCGTGCGTGCCGAGATTTTCGCAAAGCGCGTGCCGATCAGCGCGCCGATGCCGATCAGCGCTGCGCCGCGCACCTCCGGCGGCAGGCCGCCTTCGATCACGCCTGAGCCGTGCAACAGCGCCGAGCCGAGCATGGCGCCGAACATCCAGCTCGCCGTAAACCTGTTCAGCCGTAGCACCCACGCCGCAGCCACTGCGGCCGCGACCATCGCCGCCAGTTCGAGCGGCGAGGCGACGGTCGGCTGCATCGCCGGCGGCGCCGGTGTGCTCAAGCCGCCGATCGCCAGCAGCAGCGGCAGCCCCGCCGTGAGAATAATGACGCGCATGGTCTGCACCACGGCGATGCCGGCGACGTTGGCATTCTTCTCCGTCGCCAGCATGACGATCTGCGACAGCGCGCCGGGACTTCCCGCGAGTAGCGCCGAGGTGCGGTCCCAGGCGTGGACGCGTTGCAGGTAGATGCTGCTGCCAAGCGTGGCGCAGAAGGTGGCGAGCGCCAGCAGTGTGATTGTCAGCGGATAGGCGCTCATGTCGTGCAGCATCTGCCGCGACACCAGCGAGCCGAGCGAAATGCCGAGCAGCACGAGAATTGTTTGCGTCAGCAGCGGCGGCATGCCCAGCGGCCGCCCGGCAAACGCCGCGATCGCCACCGTGATCATCGCACCGGAGATCAATCCCCCCGGCAGTTGCAGCCACGCGAACAGCAGACCGCCGCCGATGCCGAGCAGCAGGGTTTCGAGCGTGTGCAATAATGTCGATCGGCTGGGAAGGGTGAGACGCATGCGCCGCGATCTATCGCAAATCCCGCCGCCGTCGACAAATGCAGGAAAGTCATATGGCGGGCCGGCCAGGGTATGGCTGGTGGAATGGTGAGCCGCGCCAAAATGGTCGTCCCCGCTTGTGCGGGGACGACGCTGACCTCATCCACATAAGACGTTGCGACTTACATCGCCTTGCCGCCGTTCTTCTTGCAGGTGGAGCGGAACTTGTGGCGCTCCTTGCCGTGCAGACCCTTGGCGTCAGCCTGCTTGGAGCATTCCAGCGACACGGCGCTGCGTTCAGTTTTGGCCTTCGGCGCGGTGGTGGTCGCCGGCGCGGTTTTCGCAGCGGGGGCGGTAGCGGGCGCCGTCGATTGGGCCGAAGCCGGTCCGGCAAGCAGCAAAGCGGCGACGGCGGTGGTGATCGCGAGGGACGTGAACTTGATCATGGTGTCACCTACGGGTTGGAGGGGGTTGGACGGTCGCGCCGCGATGCTGAATGGCCGATGAATAATTCCGGCCGGCAAGAAACATAAATTTGACCGGCCCCGCATGGTCGCCGTTGAAACGGATGTGGCCTGAGTTAGGATCGGTCGATTTCTTTTGGACGATGATCCGAGGAGAACAGCGATGATCAATCACGTGAAGATGCTCTGTGCGGTGGCGGTCTCCGGCGTTGCGATGATGTCGGTGACATTGCCGGCGCACGCCCTGACGGCACAGGAATGCAGCGCCAAGTATCAGGCGGCGAAGACGGCCGGCACGCTCAACGGCCAGAAGTGGAATGACTTCCGCAAGACCCAATGCGCGACCGGCGCAACGGCAGCGGCTCCTGCCGCCGCGCCGGCGGCGACGCCTGCGCCTGCCCCGGCGCCCAGAACGGCGACGGCACCGAAGCCGGCCGCGGCACCTGCCGCTGTCGGCAATGCCGTCTTCCCCTCGGCGGTCAATCCGAAGTATTCCAAGGAATCCGCCGGCAAGGCGCGGATGCATACATGTGTCGATCAGTACAACGCCAACAAGGCCACCAATGCCAATGGCGGCCTGAAGTGGATTCAGAAGGGCGGCGGTTACTACAGCGAATGCACCAAGCGCCTCAAGGGCGCAGCGTGATCCGTCGTATCATTCTGTAGTTGTTTGCAATCGCCTCGGCGCACCCGCGCCGGGGCGATTGTGATTTGCAGTGAACCGATTTTCGCGATGCCGATGATCGAAAGTCGATGATAGTCAGGCAATGATAGCAAGTCTTGGTCTGATCCTGCTGTGTCAGTTGCTCGGCGAGATCGTGGTCCGCAGCGTCAGTGCGCCGGTTCCCGGACCCGTCGTCGGCCTGATGATATTGCTGGTGCTGCTGCAAGGCCGCGACCGCATCGGACTGTTGCGGCGCGGGCCGCTGGGCGACGGCGGTGTCGAAAGCGCGGCGAGCGGCATGCTCGCGCATCTGTCGCTGCTGTTCGTGCCGGCCGGTGTCGGCGTCGTGCAGCATCTCGATCTCGTGTCGTCGCACGGCGTTGCGATCTTCGTCATTCTCGCGCTGTCGGCGCTCGTGACGCTGGTGGTGACGGCGGTGACCTTCATCGTCACCAGCAAGCTGCTCGAACGTTGGCGAGGGACGCCATCATGACGAGCGCCTCGTCCGGCCCGTTCGCGCTGTGGGTCTATCTCTCGCAGACACCGCTGTTGTGGCTGACGCTGACGCTGCTGGTGTATGCGGCCGCCGATGCGGTGTCGGCGGCAACCGATCGCCACCCGCTCGCCAATCCGGTGCTGCATTCGGTGTGGGTGATCGGCGTCATCCTGCTGCTCACCGGCACGCCCTATCCGGAATATTTCAACGGCGCGCAGTTCGTGCATTTCGTGCTCGGCCCGGCGACGGTGGCGCTGGCCGTCCCGCTCTATGAAAACCGCAAGGTGGTATTGTCGGCGATAGTGCCGATGGCGGTCGCGGTCTTGGTCGGCGGCATCACGGCGATTGTCTCCATCGTGGTGCTGGCGCGGCTCGTTGGTCTGCCTTCCAATGTCGTGTTGGCGCTGGCGCCGAAGTCGGTAACGGCGGGCGTCGCCATGGGCATCAGCGAATCGCTCGGCGCCGATCCCTCGATCACCGCGGTCTGCGTGATGCTGACCGGGATCATGGGCGCGATCATTGTCACGCCGCTGATGAACCGCCTTCGCATCACCGATTTTCGCGCGCGCGGCTTTGCGGCAGGATTGACCGCGCACGGCATCGGCACCGCGCGGGCGTTTCAGGTGGACACCGTCGCGGGCGTGTTCGCCGGCGTGGCGATGAGCCTGAACGCCCTGGTCACTTCGCTGATCGTGCCCGTGGCCGTCACCCTGCTGATGCGCTGAGCCTTGCAAGGGTGCGGCGGAATGCCAAAATTGTCATTTGCCCCGGCCTTGCTATGCTGATTGACAGGCTCGCGGTTCATGAGCGTATCCGGCACAACGCCGGTCCAGAGGAAGTTGGTCGAAGCGATGTCCGTCAAGTTGCCGTCGATGCAGATTGCCACGCCGTCCGTCATCACCCGCCGCCACGCGCTCGGTGTGCTGGGCGGTGTCGCGGGGTTGCTTGGCGCAGGCGTTTCAGCATCGCGTGCTGCGACGGTCGATGCTTCTGACGACGTGTTGTCGGAAGGCGCGGTGCTGCGTGATCCGGATATCCCGGTGGCAGGCAACGCCAACGGCGACGTCACCATCGTCGAGTATTTCGATTACAATTGTCCGTACTGCCGCAAGCTCGCGCCGGAACTGGCGCAAGTGGTGTTCGACGACGGTAAGGTGCGGATGGTCTTCAAGGACTGGCCGATCCTCGGGCCGGTCTCGGTCTATGCGTCGAAGATGGCGCTTGCGACCAGGTATCAGGACAAGTTCGTCCAGGCGCACGAAGCGATGATGAACACCAGTTCGCGCATCACCGAATCGCGAATTCGCGAGATGCTCACCGAGGCCAAGATCGACGTCGACCGCGCCACGCGCGATCTCGAAACCCACGGCGCTGAAATTGACCGCGTGCTCAAGCGCAATGAGGAGCAGGCCAAGGCGTTCGGCTTCCGCGGCACGCCGTCGTTCATCGTCGGCAAGTTCCGGGTGCCCGGCATTCTGACCATGGCGCAGTTCGACCAGGCCATCGCCGACGCACGCAAGGCCGCCAAGGCGAAGAAGTAGACGCAAAGGCATTCGTGCGCAGGTTGTTTGTAATCCCCACGCGGGAATGTCATCTTGAGGTCTGGGTCGTAGAGTGGTACAGTTGCTCCGCACTGGGGTGACGAAATGATCGTCGGCTTTCGGGATGGCTGGCTGCGGGCTTTCTTCGTGGACGATGTCCGCTCCCGCAACATCCCGTCCGATCTCGAAGCCCGGTTGTTCCGCAAACTCCAGATGATCGATGATGCCGTGACCGATCAGGACTTGCGCGTGCCGCCCAGCAATCATTTCGAAAAGCTACGCGGTCATCTGGCAGGCTTCCACGCGATTCGCGTCAACCAGCAATGGCGATTGGTTTTCCGCTGGAATGGCGAGCGCGGCGAGGCGGACGGGATTTATCTGGACGATCACAGCTATCGATGAGAGCGAGGCGAACATGCTGACCACCAAGCGCAAGCCGGCGACCGTCGGCGAAATCCTGACCGAGGAATTCATGCAGCCGATGGGTCTCACTCAAGGCGCGCTCGCAGAGGCGATGGGTGTTCAGCGCAAGCATGTCAACGAACTGTGCGGCAATCGCCGGAACGTAACCGCCGCAACCGCGCTCATTCTCGCGCGCGTGTTCGGCAACAGTCCCGATTTCTGGCTCAACGTGCAGCGGCGTCATGATCTTTGGGAGGTGATGAACACTCCGAAAGAACGCGAACGCATCGAGCGCGCACGTCCGCTGAAGCGCGCGGCCTGAAGCCGCTATATGGGTGCTCTACCAGTCCGGAAACGCTGACCTGTCGTCGGCTGAGGTGTCTTGAGGGTTTTGGTGCGGGTGGAGGGACTCGAACCCCCAAGCCTTTTGGGCAACGCATTTTGAGTGCGCCGCGTCTACCAGTTCCGCCACACCCGCTTCACCAAATGCCACGACCGAGCGCGGCGCACAGACCTATAAGGGGCCCCCAAACCGGTGGCAACCCATAATCAGGCTTGGTCAAGATGCGCGAGACGGTCGGCTTCCGCGAGGTCGTCCGGCGTATTGGCGTTGAAGAACGGGTCGAACGGCGTCATCGGCCATTCCACGGTGGCGACAGGGTAGCGCGCCATCCAGCGGCCGACTGCACGGCAGCCTTCGTTGACCACCGCTTCGCGTAGTGGCTCGCGCAGCGCCAGGCTCCACAGCGCGATGACGTGGTGGCTTTGGCCGCCGGAGGCCGCCACCGCCAGCGGCGTATCCTGCGTATGGCGGGCGTCATCCAGCCGGCTCACCAGATCTTTCGGCAGGAACGGGCAATCGGCGGCTGCACTAAGCATCCAGCGCGTCTGTGGCCGGTTTGCCGCCACCCAGTCCAGCCCCGCCAGAATGCCCGCCAGCGGGCCGGGGAAACCCTCCACGGCATCCGCGACCACCGGCAGCTTGAGGTCGGCAAAGCGCGCCGGATCGCCGTTGGCATTGAGGATCAGGCCGTCGCATTGCGGGGCGAGGCGGGCGATGACGCGGGCCAGCATGCTTTGCCCGCCGATCGTCTGCATCGGTTTGTCGCCGCCGCCCATGCGGCGCGCCAGGCCGCCGGCCAGCAACACGCCGATGATGCTGTCCGCCTCTAGCGCCATCGCTTTGATTCCATCGAAACAGGCAATCGGCCGCATGTCATCGCTGCTGCCACGCGTTATGATACCGCCGAACTGGTTCGGTCAGAAAGCTTTTCAGGTCCTGAAGTTGCTGGCCGCCGTCGGGTGCGAGGCAGCGATGGCTCGTGGTCTGATGGATTGCTGAAAAGCGAAACGATGACCCAACTGTCGAACGATTGCTTTGCCTCGGGTCCGCCGGTGCTGTCGGTGGATGCGGCGGTGGCGCTGATCGCGGCGCGGGTCGGTGCGGTCGACGGGCTCGAGACCGTGCCGCTGCGCCGGGCGGACGGCCGCATCCTCGCCGCCGATCTGGTCGCGCCATTGCCGCTGCCGCTGTTCACCAATTCGGCGGTGGACGGCTATGCCGTCGCCAGTGCCGATCTGCCAATGGACGTCGAGCGCGCGCTGCCCGTCAGCGGCCGTGTCGCCGCCGGCGCAGCGACGTTGCCGTCACTCGCGCCGGGGCATGCCGCGCGGATTTTCACCGGCGCGCCGCTCCCGGCTGGTGCCGATACGGTTTTCATGCAGGAGGACGTGCGGATCGATGCCGATGGCCGCGTCGTGCTGCCGCTGGGGCAGCATCCGGGCGCCAACGTCCGCCACGCCGGCGAGGACGTGGCGGCGGGCCGCGTGGTGCTGAAGGCCGGCGTTCGGCTACGGCCGCAGGACGTGGCGCTCGCGGCTGCACTCGGCCAGTCTGATCTTGCAGTGCGTCGTCGCATCCGCGTCGCGGTGGCGTCGACCGGCGACGAAGTCGTATCGCCCGGGTCGCCGCGCGGTCTCTCGCAACTGTTCGATTCCAACCGTTTCATGCTGATGGCGCTGCTGGAGCGGCTCGGCTGCGAGGTCGTCGATCTCGGCGTGCTGCCGGACAGTCGCGCGAAGGTTGCGGACAGTCTCAAAGCCGCGGCCGCCGGTCACGATCTCATCGTTACCTCCGGCGGCGTCTCCACCGGCGAGGAGGACCACGTCCGCGCCGGCATCGAGAGCGTCGGCCAACTGGTGCTGTGGCGGATGGCGATCAAGCCGGGACGTCCGGTTGCGATGGGCGTGATCGACGGCACCGCGCTGATCGGCTTGCCGGGCAATCCGGTCGCGAGTTTCGTCACCTGTGCCCACGTGGTGCGGCCGACTGTGCTCTCGCTCGCGGGCGAGCTCCAGACCCGGACCATGGCGATGCCGGTGCGCGCCGCCTTCGCTCACGACAAGAAGTCCGGCCGCCGCGAATTCTTGCGCGCGAATTTGCGCCGCGCGGCCGACGGCGCGATTGAAGCTGTCAAGTTCGACAGGCAGGGCGCGGGAATGCTGTCGTCGCTGGTGGAAACCGATGGTCTGGTCGAACTCGCTGAGGACGTCACCCATGTCGCGCCGGGCGACAGTGTCGGCTTTCTGACCTATGGGGCACTGGATTGAGCCGCGGTTGACGCAGCCATTCCCCTTGGCCATTTTGCGCCGCATGTCGCTGACCAAACTCGACCTGATCGGGCTGAAATGCCCGCAGCCGGTGCTGCGGACCCGCAAGGCGTTGAAGAGCCTTGCACCCGGCGACCGGCTCGAAGTGCATTGTTCCGATCCACTGGCGGCAATCGATATTCCGCACCTGATCGCGCAGACTGGCGATCGCGTCGAGACGATGCGGCGTCAGGAGGCGATCACGGTCTTTCTGATTGAGAAAAGCGGAGCGGCTGCGCCCCAGGATTGCGATTAAGCCTGCCTCATGCCGCCGGTTGCGGCGGCCACGGCCGGTCGGGGCGATAGAAGATGCCCAGCTTGAGGCTTTCGGCGATGCGCTCGGCCCTGACGCGGAAGGCGGCGCTGATGTCGTCGTCGAACATCTCGTTGCAGGTCTGGTCGAACAGTTTCAACCACTGGCTGAACAGTTCCGGCGTGATGCCGGGCAGAACCATGTGCTTGATCAGCGGGTTCCCTTTGTATCGCCCGGTGGTGAGCATCACTGAGGACCAGAACGCGTACATCTTTTCGAGGTGAACCGGCCAATCGTGGATGGCCGCCTCGAAGATCGGCCCGAGTTCCTTGTCGACCCGCACCTTGCTATAGAACGCATCGACCAACTGACAAATGCTGTCCTCGGTAATGGAGGTGAGCTTTTCCATCGTGCACATCATCTCGCCGGCCGGAACGGAATCTTGATATAGGTCGAAATCACGCGTTGAGTACGACTTCGCTTGCGGAAAAGCAATATCTTTCGTATATCTTTTAGGACGATCTGCCGGGAGCCCGACGTTGCGCCTCACCGCTTACACCGACTATTCCATGCGCGTGCTGATGTACCTTGCGCTGAAGGAAGACGGGCTCGCGACCATTTCCGAGATCGCCACCAGCTACTCGATCTCGAAGAACCACCTGATGAAGGTGGTGCATCAGCTCGGCGTCGCCGGTTATGTCGAGACGGTGCGCGGTCGCGGTGGCGGATTGCGGCTGGCGAAACCGACCGAATCGATCGGGCTCGGCGAAGTGGTGCGCCGCACCGAGCCGGACTTCGCCATCGTTTCCTGCTTCAAGCCGATCGAGGAGCCATGTGCGATCCGGCCGTGTTGCGTGTTGAAGAACGCGTTCGAGAAAGCGCGCGATGCCTTCATCGAGGTGCTCGACGGTTACACCTTGAAGGACCTGATCGAGCCGCGCGGTCGCCTGATCCGCTTGCTCGACATCCGGCAGGGCACAGCGGCAGCGCCGTAGCGTTCATCCAGAATGCCGCCACAGTATTGCCGCAAGAATCCCGCGCCTAAAAAGCCTGCTCTATCCCGCTTTCGCTTCCGCGAGTTGACGCCGCAGTTTGCGCAGTTCTTCGAACTGCTTGGTGACGTCACGCAAAATCGCAGCGGTGCCGGTCATGTTGCCCTGCGCATCCTTCAACATCACGATGGTGAACTCGACGGAGACGCGGCGTCCGTCCTTGCGCAATCCCGGCACCGCTAAGAGATCGGCTTCACCATAGCGGCTTTCGCCGGTCGCCATGGTGCGGTGATAACCGTCCCAATGACGCGCGCGCAGATTTTCCGGAATGATGATGTCGAGCGATTGTCCCATCGCCTCATTGCGCGTGAAGCCGAAGATGCGCGTCGCGCCGGGATTCCAGAACGTGATCATGCCGTCGCGATCGGTGGCGATGATGGCGTCCGATGCGGTGGAGAGCACGGCCTCGGCCAATTCCGTCATGTTGGTCGGTACGGATGTCGGCGCGTGCATAAGTGAGTCCTCATCGTCAGCAATGAAAAAGCGTCGATCCGATTGGTAGCGGATCGACGCGTTCGTGTGGAGCCCGACGTTGGACGCAGTCGATCACTTCACCTGTTCACTTCACTTGCGGCAACGTCTCGTACTGATGGAATGGCGGCGGCGACGGCAAGGTCCATTCCAGTGTCGTCGCGCCGCTGCCCCATGGATTGTTGGTCGCGCGCTGCTTGCGAACCAGCGCATACGCCATCCCGATCAGGAAGACGAGGAAACCTATGCCTGAAATATACGCGCCGATGGATGAGACAAAATTCCAGCCGGCGAATGCATCGGGATAGTCGGCATAGCGGCGCGGCATTCCCGACAGGCCGAGGAAGTGCATCGGGAAAAACGCCATGTTGACGCCGATGAAGGTCAGCCAGAAATGCAGCCGTCCCCATACTTCCGAACACATGTAGCCGGTAAACTTCGGGAACCAATAGTACCAGCCGGCGAAGATCGCGAACACCGCGCCGAGCGACAGCACGTAGTGGAAGTGTGCGACCACGTAATATGTATCCTGGAACGAACGGTCTGCGCCCGGATTGGCCAGCACCACGCCGGTGACGCCGCCGATGGTAAACACGAAGATGAAGCCGATCGCCCACAGCATTGCGGTGGTGAAGCGCACAGACCCGCCCCACATTGTCGCGATCCATGAGAAGATCTTTACGCCGGTCGGCACCGCGATCACCATGCTGGCGGCCGCGAAGTAAGCTTGCGCGCTGCTCGACATGCCGACGGTGAACATGTGGTGCGCCCACACCACGAAGCCGATGAAGCCGATGGCGACCAACGCATAGACCATTCCGAGATAACCGAAGATCGGCTTGCGCGAGAAGGTCGCGATGACATGGCTGACGATGCCGAAGCCCGGCAGGATCATGATGTAGACTTCGGGGTGACCGAAGAACCAGAACAGATGCTGGTACAGCACCGGATCACCACCTGCGTCCGGCGAGAAGAAAGTAGTGCCGAAGTTGCGGTCGGTCAGCAGCATGGTGAGCGCGCCGGCCAGCACCGGCAACGACAGCAGCAGCAGGAATGCCGTCACCAGCACTGACCACACGAACAGCGGCATCTTGTGCATCGTCATACCGGGTGCGCGCATGTTGAAGATGGTGGTGATGAAATTGATCGCGCCGAGGATCGACGATGCGCCGGCCAGATGCATCGAGAGAATGACGAAGTCGACCGCCGGGCCAGGGTGCCCCGTAGTCGAGAGTGGTGCGTACAGCGTCCAGCCGGTGCCGGCGCCGTAGGAGCCCGGTTCTCCTTCGAAGAAAAGCGACGTGATCAGCAGCGCGAATGCGGCGACCAGCAGCCAGAACGAGATGTTGTTCATGCGCGGGAACGCCATGTCCGGCGCACCGATCATCAGCGGCACCATCCAGTTGCCGAAGCCGCCCATCAACGCAGGCATCAGCGTGAAGAAGATCATGATCAGGCCGTGGCCGGTCACGAACACATTGTAGGTGTGCGGATTGCTGAAAATCTCGAGGCCGGGATACTGCAGCTCCGCACGGATCGCGATGGAAAACAACGCGCCGACGAGGCCGGCGCAGATCGAGAACACAAAGTACATCGTGCCGATGTCCTTGTGGTTCGTCGAGTAAACGTAGCGGCGCCAGCCGGTCGGGTGGTCGTGCGATGTGTCGTGGGATGAAGGATGGTCGGAAAGGGTTTCGGTCGTCGGCATGATCTCGCATCCACGGCGCACCGCCTCGTTCTCGCGAGCGGTGCCGCGGACGAGCCTTGTCACGGACATAGGTCCGTGATGTCGGGGCGTCAGGGGTGCAGCGATGAATGCAGGTGATAACAGCTAAATCGTCGCGAACGTAAATATTTGCGCGATCGAATCTTTAAGTAGCCTGTTGCCGCATGCACGATGCTTGCTGACGCTGCGGGTTGCCTCGTTGTTCGTCCCTGCACGTGCCAAAACTTGAATCAGCGGCATGGACAGAGCCGAGTGTCCGGCAGCTTCTGAACGCGCGTCACGTCGATGGGTTGTATTCAACCGGTGGCGTTCTGCAGCGTTGCTGCCGGAATTAGTTCTGGTCCTCTCATCGATATTTACAAGCGAGAAATATCGAAGCCTCGCATCAACAACATTGCATTAAAGCTGCGATGTGAAAGCGCGTTCACGTGGCCCGCGAAACGAGATCGGAATCCGCGCGTTCGCGCGCGTTGCGGCGCGCGACATCGTGCATCAGGGCAAGCGCGTTGCCAAATACGTCGGCGTCGTGCTCGGCCGGATAGATCACATATGCGGGAAGATAGAAGCTCGGCGCGCCGGCGATGGCGTGCAGCCTGCCAGCGTCGAGATGAGGCTGCACGATCCGTCGCGGAAAATATCCCGATCCGCCGTTATTTAAAACGTGCTGCAATCCGAGCCAGCCGATGTTGGCGGCGAGCGCCGCGCCGCCGAAGTTGGGAAAGGAGACGCTGTGACGCGCGTAGAATTCCGGCCCCCATTCGACGTAAACATAGTTCTCTCGCGGCTCGGGCGCGGCGTGCGGATCGGTCGATACCAGGATCAATTGTTCGTCGAACAATTTCTCGACCTTCAATCCAGGACGACTCTGCGGTGTGTAGAGAACGCCTATATCGATGCGGCCTTCGATCAGCCCGCGCATGATCTCCGGCTCCAGTCCGCTCTCGATGTGGATCGCCAATGTCGGGCGGTGCTCGCGCATCATCGGCAGCCAGTGCAGCAGGAATTCCTCCCACAGCCCGATCCGCCCGCCGATCGCCAGCGTGCCGCTGAAACCTTTCGGGATACCGACATCGTGGCGCGCCTGCTCCACGGTGCGCACTAGCGTGGCCGCATGGCGCTGAAACTGCCGTCCGGCGGCCGTCAGCGCGGTGCCGGCTTTGTTGCGGACGAACAGGGTACAGCCAAGGTAGCTTTCGAGCGCGTGAATGCGGGTGCTGACGGTGGATTGGCTGACATGCAGCCGTTCGGCCGCACTGACGAAATTCCCCGCTGCAACAACCGTCAGGAAGGTCCGCGCAAGTTCGGTGTCCATGGTTAAGAATTGCTCATCGTATCGCGTATGTCGATATCAAGCGCCGTTGCATTTCGATTGTCAAAACCAATCGACGTTGTAGCGTGATTTTGCCGCGATCCGCGATGGCGAAAATATCGCGATCCGGGAACCTTTTTCGGTCTCCGCCATCCAACGGGTGATCAGGAGATGGGTCATGGAACAGGCACGGACGATTTCGAGCGATGAAGGCCGGCTGAACGACGCCGATCTGGTGCGGCGTTCGCTTGCCAGGGATGGCAGCGCCTTCCGCACCATCATGCAGACCCATAACCGACGGCTGTACCGGCTGGCGCGCGGCATCGTTCGCGACGACGCCGAGGCCGAGGACGTGGTGCAGGAAGCCTATGTGCGGGCCTTCACCCATCTCGCCGATTTCCGGGGCGACTCGTCGCTGGCGACGTGGCTGTCGCGGATCACCATCAACGAAGCACTCGGGCGATTACGGTCCCAGCGCCCCACGATCGATCTGACGACGTTCGAGGTGCAGCGGACGCCCGCCGAGATCATCCAGTTTCCCCTCACGTCCAAGGCCGACGATCCGGAACAAACCATGGCACAACGTCAGATCTTGCAACTCGTCGAGCAGGCCACGGACAAGTTGCCGGAAGTCTATCGCATCGTCTTCATCACCCGCGTCATCGAAGGCATGAGCGTCGAGGAGACCGCCGAGATACTTGGATTGCGGCCCGAGACGGTCAAGACCCGGCTGCATCGCGCGCGCCGCCTGGTGCGCGAGCAACTCGACAAGCAGATCGGTCCGGTGCTGATGGACGCCTTTCCGTTCGCCGGCCGGCGCTGCGAGCGCGTCACCAACACGGTGATGCAGCGGCTGGGATTGCCGGACTGATTTGACCCGCCCTGTCGCCTGACGATCCTTCCGAACATCAGAATGCAGCCTTTGGTGCTGCTGGAGAGCTTCATGAGTTCGAACATCCGCGCGGTTGAGAAGCTGGAGCCGTTGCCTGCGGAAGAGCCGCGCCCCAGCCGTGCCGAGGTCGAGGCGGCGGTGCGCACCATCATTCGCTGGACCGGTGACGATCCGGACCGCGAGGGCCTGCAGGATACGCCGGCGCGTGTGACGCGCGCCTTCGAGGAGTATTTCGGCGGCTACGCGCAGGACCCTTCGGAATTTCTCGAACGCACCTTCGAGGAGGTTGGCGGCTACGACGAGATGATTCTGCTGCGCGGCATCCGTTTCGAAAGCCATTGCGAGCACCACATGGCGCCGGTGATCGGGCAGGCCTGGGTCGGCTATGTGCCGAACGGGCGCGTGGTAGGTATCAGCAAGCTGGCGCGGGTGGTCGACGTGTTCGCGCGGCGGCTGCAAGTCCAGGAGAAGCTGACGGCGCAGATCGCTGACACCATCGACGACATCCTGAAACCAAAGGGTGTGGCGGTGGTTATCAAGGCCTCGCACCACTGCATGACGACGCGCGGCGTGCATAAGCCGGACACCGATCTCATCACCACTCGGATGATCGGGTGCTTCAAGGACAATGCGCAGATGCGTCAGGAGTTCTTGATGGCGGTGAATTCCTGAGGTGATCTAAGGCCGGCGCCGACGAGCGCCACAACAAAGCCGGGGCTCGCGCCTGCTTGGTCAAAGGCATCCGCCGTCCGGCTGTTAGCTGGGAGAGTACGATGTCACAGGATCAAGCCGCGCAGACCGGGCCGGACCTCACGCAGGGCGTGAAGCTTTCCGATTTCGAAAACGGCAAGCTGTCCGGCCATGTCGGCGATCAGGAGGTCCTGCTGGTGCAGTCCGGCGCGGATATCTTCGCCGTCGGCGCGCATTGCAGCCATTATCACGCGCCGCTGGCCGATGGCCTCGTGGTCGGCGACACCGTTCGGTGTCCGTGGCATCACGCCTGCTTCAGCCTGCGCAGCGGCGAAGCGGTTCGCGCGCCGGCGTTCGATACGCTGACGGCTTGGCAGGTCGAACGCGACGGCGACCGCATCGTGGTGCGGAAGCAGATCGCGCCCGCAAGCAGCAAGCGCGAAACGTCCAAGGGTGAACCCGGGCAGATCGTCATCGTCGGTGGCGGCGCGGCGGGCTTTGCTGCCGCTGAAATGCTGCGCCGGAGAAAATTCGGCGGCCGCATCGTGATGCTCAGTCAGGACACCGCGCCGCCGGTCGATCGTCCGAACCTGTCGAAGGACTATCTCGCCGGCAGTGCGCCGGAGGATTGGCTGCCGCTGCGTGGCGATGATTACTATCGCGATACCAACATCGATCTGCGTCGCGATGCCGAGGTGGTGGCGATCGATCCCGCGAAACATCAAGTGAGATTGGCGGACGGTGAAGCCATTTCTTACGATCGCCTGCTGCTCGCCACCGGCGCGGAGCCGGTGCGGTTGCCGATTCCCGGCGCAGCTCCGTCACAGGTCCATGTCTTGCGTTCGCTCGGCGATTGCCAAGCCATCATCAAGGCGGCCGATGGCGCCAGGCGGGCGCTGGTGATCGGCGCGAGTTTCATCGGACTCGAAGTCGCGGCCTCGCTCCGCGCACGCGAGATCGAGGTGCATGTCGTCGCGCCGGAGAAGCGGCCAATGGAACGCGTGCTCGGCGCCGAGATGGGCGATTTCGTCCGCGCATTGCATGAGGAGCACGGCGTGATCTTTCATCTTGAAGATTCTGTCGATCGTCTCGACGGCAAACGCGTGACGTTCAAGAGTGGCGGCACGCTCGAAGCAGATCTGATCGTTGCCGGTGTCGGCGTGCGCCCGCGTCTCGCATTGGCCGAAGGTGCTGGACTGACGCTCGATCGTGGTGTCGAAGTCGATGCCTATCTGCAAACCAGCGCGCCGGATATCTATGCGGTCGGCGACATCGCGCGCTGGCCCGATCCGCATAGCGGCACGAAGATTCGCGTCGAGCATTGGGTGGTAGCGGAACGACAAGGCCAGGTCGCCGCACTCAACATGATGGGTGAGCGCACGCCGTTCGATGCCGTGCCATTCTTCTGGAGTCAGCACTACGACGTGCCGATCAACTACGTCGGCCACGCCGAAGCGTGGGACGAGATTGTCGTCGACGGCAGCATCAAGGATCGCGATTGCGTGGTGCGCTACAAGCAAGGCGGACGTGTACTCGCGGTGGCGTCGATCTATCGCGATATCGCAAGTCTCGAAGCGGAATTGGCGATGGAGCGCGCGGACGCGTAACGCGCGCAAATATTTCTGGAACCTTACTGCGCGCGGCCCATCCAATCGGCATTCACAGCGTCACACAAGTTCGGCACCGCATTGGTGCCGGCGACAGGAGGACTCTATGTTTGTTCGTTTGAGCACGGCCGTTGCCGTGATTTGTCTGCTTGGCACGCCGAGCTTCGCGCAGGGTGCGAAGCCGACCGATCCGCAGATCGCCCATATCGCCTACACCGCCGGCGTCATCGACGTGACCGCTGCGAAGCAAGCGATCAAGAAATCCAAGAACAAGGCGGTGGTCAGCTTCGCCAAGGACATGGTTCGCGACCACGAGGCCGTGAACAAGCAGGCGCTGGCGCTGGTCAAGAAGCTCAAGGTCACGCCGGAAGACAACGACACCAGCCGCACGCTGACGAAACAGGCTGCCGCGAAGCAAGCCGAACTGGCGAAGCTGAAAGGCGCGGCCTACGACAAGGCCTATGCCGCCAACGAAGTTGCCTACCACAAGGCCGTGATCGGCGCGCTGGAAACGCAATTGATTCCCGCGTCGTCCAATGCGGAACTCAAGGGCTTGCTGGAAACCGGCGTCAAGATCTTCCAGGGCCATCTCGAGCACGCCGAGCACGTCGCGGCTGAGTTGAAGTAAGGAGAGGTCGGATGTTGCCGGGATTAAAATTTGTCGCGGTTCTCGGTGTCGTGGTGGGCGCGATGGGTTCGATCCCGGCGCAGGCCGAGACCATTCGGGTCAATATCGATAAGCTGGTGTTCGCTCCCGCGAACATCAGCGCCAAGGTCGGCGACACCATTCAGTGGGTGAACGAGGATGTGCTGGCGCACACCGCGACCGTCAAGGGCGATTGGGATGTGATGATCCCGCCGAAGAAGACCGTCTCCTTCGTGCTCAAAAAAGCGGGTGACGTCGAATACTACTGCCGCTTCCATCCCAACATGAAGGGTCGGATCGCGATCGCGCCAAAGTAATTACGGAGAGAAGCGCCGGCTATTTGGCGCGAGGCTTGGCCTTGGTGGCGGCTTTGGCGGTCGTCTTCGTGCTCGCCTTGGTATCCGCCTTGGTGGAGGAGCCGAGCAGAACATCCCGCAGCACGGTCGCGTGCAGATGCGGCGTGTCTCGCGCCGCGTAGATCAGGGTAATGGGGCCGGCTTGCGCGAGCTTGCGCAGCTCCTCGAGCTCGCTGTCTCTGTCTTTCAACTCGGCAAGATAGCGACGGCGAAATTCGTCCCAATGGTCGGGGTCGTGGTGAAACCACTTGCGCAGTTCGGTGCTGGGCGTGACGTCCTTCGCCCATTGGTCAATGGCGGCGGATTTCTTGGTGAGGCCGCGCGGCCACAACCTATCCACCAGCACACGGACGCCATCTGCTTCGTCCGGCGGATCGTAAGCGCGTTTCAAGGCAATGTTGGCGGGCAGGGTTTTGGTGATCATTGCTCCTGAAGTCTACTCCTGGCGAGCCTGACCGGCAACGAAGATTCCTCGCCAGGAGGTGATCACCCGAGTATTCGTCCCGCGACCGAACAATGTTATGAAGACGTCCAATGCGCTGAAGGGCTTGGAGCGAAGCCAGCTCGTGTCGTTGGTGCGCGTAGTGCGGCCCGACGACTGCGCGCGTGAGGTGTCACGGAGGAACGATCATGGCGGTCGATCGGCTGATAGTGATGGCCAACCAGATTGGCTCGTTCTTTGTCACTCAACCGCGCGCCAATGCGCCGGAGGCGATCGCCAATCACCTGCGAAAATTCTGGGATCCGCGCATGCGGAATGAAATCCAGGCCTATGAGCAGAACGGCGGTGCCGGGCTCGATCCGTCGGTGCGCGAAGCGGTGCGGCTGTTGGCGACGCCGCCGGGCAAGTGATGTCACACTGTTTTTGATACGGAAACTTCGTCATGCCCGGACTTGATCCGGGCATCTATCTTTCGAGAGGGATGGATTGCCGGGTCGAGCCCGGCAATGACAGTGCAGAACGTGTCGGTCGGCCTCCTCTACAGCTTCGCTGCACGTAGCCGCAGTGCGTTGCCGATCACGCTGACCGACGACAGCGCCATCGCGGCGGCGGCGACGATCGGCGACAACAACAGTCCGAACGCGGGGTAGAGAATGCCGGCGGCGATCGGCACGCCGGCTGTGTTGTAGACGAACGCGAACAACAGGTTCTGGCGGATATTCTTCATCACCGCCGCCGAGAGGTGCCGCGCCTGCACGATGCCGTTGAGGTCGCCCTTCAGCAGCGTGATGCCGGCACTTTCCATCGCGACGTCGGTGCCGGTGCCCATGGCGATGCCGACGTCGGCAGCGGCGAGCGCCGGTGCATCATTGACGCCGTCGCCGGCCATCGCGACGATGCGGCCTTCGCCGCGCAGCTTGGCGACGATGGCGCTCTTGCGCTCCGGCAGCACTTCGGCCTCAACCTCGGCGATGCCGAGCTTCGTTGCCACCGCGCGTGCCGTGGTCTTGTTGTCGCCCGTCAGCATGATCACCTTGATGCCGTCAGCGGCGAGCGCCTTGAGGGCGTCTGGGGTCGAAGTCTTCACCGGATCGGCGATGGCGATGATGCCGGCCAACACGCCGTCGATCGCGACATTAATCACGGTTGCGCCGTCCTGCCGCAGCTTCTCCGCTTCCGCCGCCATCGTATCTGTCGCCACGCCGGTTTCGGTGAGAAACGCGGCGTTGCCGAGCAGCACCGTGCGACCGTCGACGCGGCCACGCGCGCCCTTGCCGGTCGGCGAATCGAATTCATCGACACGGGCGAGGGAGAGTTGCTTGTCGGCCGCCGCTTTGACGATGGCATCCGCCAACGGGTGCTCGCTGCCGCGCTCGACACTGGCTGCGAGCCGCAGCAATTCGGTCTCGTCGAAGCCTGGCGCGGTGCGCAGCGCCACGACGGCGGGCTTGCCTTCGGTCAGCGTGCCGGTCTTGTCCACCACCAGCGTATCGACACGCTCCATGCGCTCCAGCGCCTCGGCGTTCTTCACCAGCAGGCCGGAGCGCGCGGCGCGGCCGACGCCGACCATGATCGACATCGGCGTAGCGAGGCCGAGCGCGCATGGGCAGGCAATGATCAGCACACTTACCGCCGCGACGATGGCGTAGGCGTAACGCGGCTCCGGCCCGAACATTTCCCATGCTGCAAACGCCAGCACCGCGGCCGCGATCACCGCCGGCACGAACCAGCCGGCAACGCGATCGGCGAGGCGCTGGATCGGCGCGCGCGAGCGCTGCGCCTGCGCCACCATTTGTACGATCTGCGACAGCAGCGTATCGCGGCCGACCTTCTCGGCGCGCATCACGAAGCTGCCGGATTTGTTGAGAGCACCGGCGATCACCTTGTCGCCGGCTTCTTTGGTTACCGGCATCGATTCGCCAGTTACCAGCGACTCGTCGAGGCTGGAACGGCCTTCGATCACCGCGCCATCCACCGGCACCTTCTCGCCGGGGCGCACGCGCAGATGATTTCCGACGTGAAGACTGTCGATCTCGACTTCGCGTTCGCTACCATCGTCGGCGACCAGCCGCGCTGTTTTCGGCGCCAGCGCCAGCAGCGCCTTGATCGCACCCGACGTCGCGTCGCGCGCATGCAATTCGAGCACCTGTCCGAGCAGCACTAAGACCGTAATGACGGCGGCGGCCTCGAAGTACACCGCGACGGTGCCGTCGTGATTGCGGAACGCCGCCGGGAAGACGTCGGGCGCGAATGTCGCGACCAGGCTGTAGAGATAGGCGACGCCGGTGCCCATCGCGATCAGCGTGAACATATTGAGGTTGCGTGTGAGCAGCGATTGCCAGCCACGCACGAAGAACGGCCAGCCGGCCCACAGCACCACAGGCGTCGCAAAGGCGAGTTGAATCCAGCCCGACAATGCAGGATCGATCAGGCTATGGCCGACGATATGCGCGCCCATGTCGAGTACGATCACCGGCAGCGCCAGCGCGAGGCCGATCCAGAACCGCCGCGTCATGTCGGTGAGTTCGTGATTCGGTTGATCGTCGAGCGTGACAACATCGGGCTCGAGCGCCATGCCGCAGATCGGGCAACTGCCAGGACCGACCTGGCGAATCTCGGGATGCATCGGGCAGGTGTAGATTGTGCCTTCCGGCACGTCATCCTGTTGCGGCTTGGGATCGAGATAGCGCTGCGGATCGGCGGCGAACTTGGTGCGGCAGCCGGCCGAGCAGAAGTGATAGGTGATGTGATCGTGATCGAAGACGTGCTTGCGCGTCGTCGGATCGACTTTCATCCCGCACACCGGATCGATCACGCGGCTGTCGTCGGCTGCGACATCATGCGTGTGATGATGATCGTGCGCGTGATGGTGATGGACATGGTCGTGCTGAGCCTGCCCATGATCGTGTTTGTGATCGCCGCCGCAACAGGACGCTGTCGCCGCAGGCGCGGAATGTGCGCTGTTGCCGCCACAACAGGAGGATGCAGCGGTCGCAACGGGCTCAGGAGCCGCATTGTTGTGATGACTGCAACATGCGCCGTGGGTTCCGCTGCTGGCCTTGGTGTCTGTCGACATGATCGATCCGATCCGTGCTTGATTTATATACCCTATGGGGGTATATATCCGGCATGAGAACAGAGATCAAGGCCTCGGTGGCCAAACGCTTGAATCGCATCGAAGGACAGGTGCGTGGGTTGTCGCGCATGGTCGAGGACGACCGCTACTGTATCGATATCGTCACGCAGATATCGGCGGTGCGTGCGGCGCTGCGTCGTGTCGAGGAAGAGGTGTTGCGCGATCACGTCAGCCATTGCGTCGAGCACGCCATCAGTAGCGGCGACAAGGCCGATCAGCGCGCCAAGATTGCCGAGTTGATGGCGGTGATCGGGCGCGCCGAGCGCTGAGCGTAGTTGCGTGCCGTACGTCCTTCTGGTTTTGATAGGATTATCCGCCGTTGTGCGCGGATTTGATTCGCGCATCTATTTTTTCGGGAAAGATGGATTGCCGGGCCTTTGCCGCGCCGAAGGGGCTTCGGCCCCGCAGGCGGGTCAAGCCCGGCAATGACTTTGCTAAAAATGAAAACCCCGCGTGGATGAACGCGGGGTTCGAGAAATTGCGAATGCGGCGCGTGGCCGTGCGATTAGACGCCGAGATAGCGCTGCAGGATTTCCGGCTGCGCCTTCAATTCCTTTGCCGGTCCTTCATGGACGATATGGCCGTTGTTGACGATGTAGACTCGGTCGGACAACGCCAGCGTCGCCGCGAGATTCTGTTCGACGAGCAGAATGGTCTGGCCGGCGGCGGCGAGTTCGCGGCAGGCGTTGACCAGATCGCGCACGATGACCGGGGCGAGACCTTCGAACGGTTCGTCCAGCAGGACGATCTTGGGATCGCGGATCAGCGCACGCGCGATCGCCAGCATCTGCTGTTCGCCGCCCGACAGATCGGTGCCGCGGCTACCGCGCCGTTCCTTCAGGCGCGGGAACATGGTGTAGATGCGATCCAGCGACCATTTGCTTTTGGCCGTCAGCCCCGCCAGCACCAGGTTCTCCTCGACATTGAGACTGCCGAAGACGCGCCGCTCCTCGTGGACCAACTGCATCCCACGCTGGGCGATCGTGTAGCTCGGCTTGCCGGCGATCTGTTCGCCGTCGAGCGTGATCGAGCCGGCGCGCGGCTTCACCACGCCCATCAGGCTTTTCAGCGTGGTGCTCTTGCCGGCGCCGTTGCGGCCGAGCAGCGCCACCACCTCGTTCTTTTCGACCTTGAGGCCGACGTCGAACAGGATGTGGGAGTCGCCGTAATACGAGTTCAGTCCGTTGACTTCGAGCAAGCTCATTGTTCGAGCACTCCACCGAGATAGGCTTCCTGCACGATCGGGTTGCCTTTGATTTCTTCCGGGGTGCCTTCGACCAGAAGGCGGCCCTCCTGCAGCACGGTGACCTTCTCGACCAGTTCGAACAGCGCGTCCATGTCATGATCGATGATGATCATGGTGCGGCCCTGACTGATCGAGCGTAGCAGCTTGACGGTCTCGACGCGCTCGCGCGGGCTCATGCCGGCGAGCGGTTCGTCGAGCAGCAGCAGGCTCGGCGAGTTGGCCAGCGCGAGGCCGATCTCAAGGCGACGCTTCTCGCCGTAAGCGAGAACCGCAACCGGCGTGTCGGCGCGCGCGGTGAGATTGACCATCGCCAGCGTCTGATTGACCTGCTCGGTCACGCCCGGCACCTTGTCGATCCGCCGGAACATATCCAGCTTGAACTTGCCGCGGACCGCTGCAAGCACGGCGATGGTCACGTTTTCGCGAACCGTGAGGTTGCTGAAAAGCTGGTTGACCTGATAGCTCTTGGTCAGACCGAGCTGGCAAACATCGGTGACGCTCTGACCGGTGATGTCGTTACCCTCGAACACGATCTTGCCGGAGGTCGGCGGCACTTCGCAGGTCAGCATCTTGAAGAACGTCGACTTGCCGGCGCCGTTCGGTCCGATGATGCCGCGCAACTCGCCGTGATTGACCGTGAAGTTGATGTCGCTGTTGGCGGCGAGGCCGCCGTAGCGCTTGGTCAATCCGGTGGCTTGCAGGATCGGGCCCTGATAGCCGTCGCCCTCGCGAGCGCGAAGCGCCAGTTTCGGTGTGCTGGCTGTCGCGGATGAGGGTTCGAGTGTGCCGGCTGCGTCAGCCGCTTCCGCGGCCTCGGCGGCGGCTTCCCGGGCAGCCTTCTTGCCGGTCACCAGATCGTAGATATCGACGATACCGCCGATGATGCCGCGCCGCAGGAAGCAGACCAGCAGCACGAAGATCAGGCCCAGCACCAGCTTCCAGGCGGCGCCGAGGCCCAGCGCCGCTTGCAGGAAGTCCTGCAGGAAGAGCCAGATCGTCGCGCCGAGCAGTGGGCCGAACAGCGTTCCGGTGCCGCCGATCGCGGACATCATCACCAGTTCGGCCGAGGTGTGAAACATGAAGGCGTCCGGCGGCATGAACGCCTGCATCACGCCAAGCAGGCCGCCGGCAAATCCGGCATAGGCTGCGGCAATCACGAAAGCCGTCAGCTTGTAGCCGTGGATGTTGTGGCCGACGGCGGAGGCTCGCAGCGGGTTATCGCGGATGGCGCGGAGCGCGGCGCCCACCGGCGAGCGAATGATGCGCAGGGCGACGACAATGCCGATGAAGTACCAGAAGGCAAGGAAGATGTAGAGCGACCAGCCGCTGGAGAAGGTGAACTTGGTAAAACCGAGATCGAAGGACGGGCTCGGCACGCCCGGCAGACCGTTCTCGCCACCAGTCCAATCCGCAAGCGGATTGAACTCGACGAAGTAGAACACCTCGCCGATCGCGACGGTGATCATTGCGAAATAGATGCCGGTGCGGCGAAGTGCGATCAGGCCGACCAAATAGCCGACCACCGCGGAAGCGATCATGCCGAGGAACAACGCGGTGACGACGTGCGGAAAACCCGCTTGCGTCAGCAGGTAGGCGGCGAAGAAGCCGCCGGTGCCATACAGTGCGGCTTGTCCGAACGACAACAGCCCGGTGAAGCCGAACAGGATATCGAAGCCGATACCGAACAGGCCCCAGACCAGGATGCGGTTGACCGTATTCGGCGCGAAGCCGAGATGCGGCAGGATGAAGGGTGCGAGGATCAGGCCGATGGCCGTCAGCGCTTCGACCAGATAGCGACGTTGATTGATCATGATGTAACCGTTCTATCCGCGGCTCTGTGAGCCCATCAGCCCATGCGGCCGCAGCACCAGCACCAGTGTCATTGCGGCGAACAGCATGACGTAGGCATAGCCGGGATTGATCATTGAGGTGATGCTGATGATCTCGCCGGCGATCAGGCCGCCGATGATCGCGCCCGGAAATGAACCGACGCCGCCGATCACGACCACCACGAAGGTCTGCACCAGAATGGCATCGCCCATGTCGGGCGTCAGCGACACCACCGGCGCATTGACGATGCCGGCAAAGCCCGCCGCCATCGCGCCGATGCCGAACACGATCATGAACACACGATAGACATTGATGCCGAGCGAGGACACCATCACCGAATCTTCGATACCGGCCCGAACGATCATGCCGATGCGGGTCTTGTACAGAACCAGGAAGAGAGCGAGCAGCGCCGCCGCGATAATGCCGACAAGGGCCAATCGATAGGTGGGGTAGAACATGAAACCGAGCGACGTAATGCCGGCCAGAACTTTCGGCGCGGGGACCGTGAGTGACAGGCTGCCGAAGCCGAGACGGACCAGTTCGACCATGCACATGCCGATGCCGAAGGTCACCAGCAACTGATCTTCATCGGGGCGGTTGTAGAAGTGGCGGATAATCACCAGTTCCATTACCAGGCCGACCACCATCACGAAAAGCGATCCGAAGATAATCGCGATGATGAATGAATCCGTATAGGTGTAAGCGACATATCCGGCGTAGCCGCCGAGCATGAACATCGCGCCGTGCGCGAGGTTGAGAACGCCCAGCGTTCCATAAATGATCGTCAGGCCGGAGGAGATCAGCGCCAGCAGCGCGCCGAGCACCAACCCGTTGAACATTTGCGATACGAAATTGCCCCAGTTGATCACCGTCGACCTCGCGCAGGGAATGAAGAAATAGCGCGTCCCGGCGAAAGACCCTCGGGTCTTGCCCGAGGGTGGAATCCGCACGCCGTGGAAAACGCGAATCAGTTCTAAAATTTCGGACGCGCGATCCGCTTGAACGGATCGCGCGTCCGTCGACGATCAGGTGTAGTCGCCGAGTTTGCAGCCGAACGCGTCGGGCTTCTGCATCAGACCGTCGCCGGGGACGATTTCGACGACGTCGTAGAAATCTTCCTTGTTCTTCATGTCGGCAGGCTTCTTGCCCTTGACGATGATGACCGGACGCACGCACTGGTGGTCTTCGGGGCGATAGTGGACATCGCCGAGCAGCGACGGGATCTTCTCGCCCTTTTCCCAGGTCTTGATGATGTCCGGCGGATAGAAGCTGCCGGTTTCCTCGACCATGCGAGCCCAGTGCACGAAGCTGACGTAGCCGTTCTGGGCACCCCATTCCGGTTGGTAGCCGTACTTCTTGTTGAACGCTTCGTTGAACATCTTGGCCAGCGGATACTTGTCTTCCACCGTCCACCAGTAGTCGGTGGCGCAGTAGACGTCGGCGAGCAGGCCGCCGCCGACTTCGCGGGCCAGGAACGGGATCTGGTACGGCACCGCCAGCTTCATCTTGTCGAAGATGCCGAACTGCTTGGCCTGCTGGATCGACAGCACGGCGTCGTGACCCCAGTTGACGTTGATCAGCACTTCGGCGCCGGAGTTGGCGACGTTGAGCAGATAGGACGAATAGTCCGGGGCGCCGAGCGGCGAGACCTGGTTGGTCACCGTGGTCCAGCCGGCGGTGGCGAGATAGTCCTGCATCGACTTGGTGACGGTGTGGCCGTAGGTGTAGTCCGGCGTCAGGTAAGCGGCCTTCTTGTTCTTGCCGAAAGCTTTCACCAGCACCGGGCCGATCGCCGCGGCGGCGGTCTGACCGAAGAAGTTCTGACGGAAGCCGTAGCGCACGCAGTCCTTGCCGGTGGTGTCGTTGGAGCCGGAGATGCCGGCGACGTAGAGCACCTTCTCGCGCTGCGCGAGCTTGTTGAGCGCGACCGCGACGGCCGACGAGGTCGAGCCGGTCATCAGCACCACCTTGTTCTCGGTGATGAAGCGCTGCTCCGCTTGCACGGCCTGATTCGGTTTCGCCGCGGAGTCGGCGACCACCAGCTTCACTTCCTTGCCGAGCACGCCGCCCTTCTTGCTCTTCGGCGACATCTTCTTGACCAGCTCATGCCCTTCGTTGAGGTGCTGAACCGCCAATTCCATGCCCTTGAGTTCGTCTTCGCCCTGCACGGCGTAAGAGCCGGTGCGCGGCACGGCAGCGCCGATGTAGATGGTATTGCCCGACGAGCCTGCCGGATAGGTCCCGATCGGCGGATGATCGGCCGCATAAACCGGCATCGAGAAACCGGGGATCAACACACCGCCCGCGAGGCCGGCGCCCGCTTGAAGCAGCGTGCGGCGCGAGACCGCCGCCTTGAATTCCTGATCGCCTGTTAAGCGCTTTACCATGGGTCGTCCTCCGAAAATATCTTTGTTGACGTCTGCCGATTGCATGCAGTCAGCTCGAAATCAGAACGTCAGAAATCATAGATCGGCGTTGCCACTTTGATTTCCGTGGTTCTTGGCTCCTTGGAGCCGTTCCGGGAGCGTTCTGTCAATTTCACTTTGGTCGAAATCGCGCCGCGCGGATATTAGAACAATGACTAATAGGGCTTGCGGATCAGGAATTTAATTCTCGCGCGGTGGAGCGGACGCGCACTTGGGGAGCAACCATGTTTCGCGAAGGCGGAGTTGCGTGTTGACGGAAAGATGTAATCCGTCATGCCCGGGCATAGCCGTTCGAAGAACGACGTCGCTTTCGCTCGCCGTGTCCCGGGCATCCACGTCTTGAAGTCTTCGCAAGGTTCGGAACGTGATGGCCGGGACGAGCCCGGCCGTGACGAGTCGCGGATTCGATTTGAACGAAACTGCTCTAGGATAAGGTCAAGCGTTATGCGCGCGAACGCACGCGCCGCAGCATCTGTTCGACATGCGCGATCGGCGTTTCCGGCGTGATGCCGTGGCCGAGATTGAAGATCAGTCGGCCATCGGCGTAGTTCGCCAGCACATCGTCGACCGCGCGGTCGAGCGTTTCGCCGCCAGCGATCAGCGCGAGCGGATCGAGATTGCCTTGCACCGCAACACGGTTCTGCACGTGATCACGGATCAGCTTCGGCTCCGCGGTCCAGTCGATGCTGACGGCATCGACGCCGGTTTGCGCGATATAGGACGGCAGTTGTGCGCCGGCGCCACGCGGAAAGCCGATGATCTTCGCATCGGGAACCACCTTGCGAACGCCCTCGACGATGCGACACGTCGGCTCCACCGACCAGCGCTGAAATTCGCGCGGCGGCAGCACGCCGGCCCATGTGTCGAAGATTTGCAATGCGTTCGCGCCGGCGGCGAGTTGCTTGACGAGATAGCCGATCGAGGCCTCGACGAGTACGTCGATGATACGCGTGAACGCTTCGGGATGCCGATAGGCCAGCAGCCGCGCCGGCGCCTGATCCGGCGTGCCGCGTCCGGCGACCATGTAGGTCGCGACCGTCCATGGTGCGCCGCAAAACCCAATCAATGCAACCGACGGATCGAGTTCGCGCCGCACCCGGCGCAACGCCTCGTAGACCGGTGCGAGTGTCGTATCGTCGGCTTGCGCTGCCAGCGTCGCGATCAATTCCGGCGTGTCGAGCGGATCGAGCCGCGGCCCTTCGCCGGCTTCAAAGCGAACGGAGCGGCCGAGCGCGTGCGGAATCACCAGGATGTCGGAGAAGATGATCGCTGCATCGAACTTGAAGCGGCGGATCGGTTGCAGCGTCACTTCGGCGGCATAGTCCGGCGTAAAACAGAGATCGAGGAAACTGCCGGCCTTGGCGCGCAGCTCGCGATACTCCGGCAGATAACGTCCCGCCTGCCGCATCATCCAGACCGGCGGCACGTCTTGGCGTTGGCCGCGCACCACCTCCATGAAAGGTTGCGTTTCGGATGATGCGGTCGAAGACGAATTTGCCAAGTCGGCGATCCTTGCGGCTCAGAGATGAAGTATCGGCGGTTACGCTAGCTCGCGTCGGTGGCGAGGCCGACCGCCCATAGCGCGAAGGCATAGACCACGGCAACCTCGTCGAGGCGGTCGAAGCGGCCCGACGCACCGCCATGGCCCGCGCCCATGTTGGTGCGCAACAGTATTGGCCCGCCGCCGTGCATGGTGGCGCGCAGCCGCGCGACCCACTTTGCAGGTTCCCAATAGGTGACGCGCGGATCGGTGAGGCCGCCCATCGCGAGGATCGCCGGATAGTCCTTCGCCGCGACATTCTCGTAAGGCGAGTAGGACAAGATGGAGCGGAACGCTGCCTCGTCGGTGACCGGGTTGCCCCACTCCGGCCATTCCGGTGGCGTCAGCGGCAGCGTGTCGTCGCGCATGGTGTTGAGCACGTCGACGAACGGCACTTCCGCGACGATGCCGGCGAACAGATCACCGGCGCGATTGGCGACCGCGCCCATCAGCATGCCGCCGGCGCTGCCGCCGTGGCCGACGATGCGCTTCGCGGACGTGTACCTCGCATCGATCAGCGCACGCGCGCTCGCGGCGAAATCGTCGAAGGTGTTCGGTTTCTTCTCGCGCTTGCCGTCGAGATACCAGCCCCAGCCCTTGTCGGAGCCGCCGCGAATATGCGCGATGGCGTAGACAAAGCCGCGATCGACCAGCGACAGCCGGTTGGTGGAGAACGAGGCCGGGATGGCGTGGCCATAGGAGCCGTAGCCATACAGCAGCAGCGGCGCGCTGCCATCGAGCTTGGTGTCCTTCCGATGCAGCAGCGATACCGGCACCTGCGCCCCGTCCTGCGCGGCCGCCATGATGCGCGTGGTGACGTAATCGGCCGGGCTGTGCCCGGAGGGAATGTCCTGTCGCTTGCGGAGCACGCGCTCACGGCTGACCATATCATAGTCGTAGACTTCCGACGGCGTGGTCATCGACGAATAGGAGAAGCGCAGGTTGGTGGTGTCGAACTCGTAGCCGCCATGGGTGTCGAGCGAATAGGCGGCTTCGTCGAAGGCGATGCTGTGTTCGCTGCCGTCAGTGAGATCGCGGATCACGATGCTCGGCAACGCATTGGCGCGTTCCAGCCGCACCAGATGCCGTGAATACAGTTCGAAGTCGATCAGGTAAACGCCGGGACGATACGCAATCAGATCGCGCCAATTTTCGCGCGACGGCGATTGAAGCGGCGCGGTGACGATCTTGAAGTCGATAGCGTCATCGGCATTGGTGAGGATGAACAGTTCATCGCCGCGATCGCCGAGAGAATATTGCACGCCCTCCTCGCGCGCGGCGACCAGCCGGGGCGGGGCATCGGGATTGGCGAGATCAAGCAGCCATTGTTCGGAGGTTTCATGATCGCCGCCGGCGATCACGCCGAAACGGCCGCTGGCGCTCTCGTGAATGTGGGTGAACCAGCCGGAGTCCTTTTCCTCGTAGACGAGCTTGTCGTTCGCCTGCGGTGTGCCGAGCCGGTGCAGGAAGACCTGCATCGGCCGATGGTTGTCGTCGAGCTTGACGTAGAAGAAAGAGCGCGAGTCCTTGCACCACACCACGCCGCCGTCGGTCTGCTCAAGAACGTCGGGGAGGTCCTGCCCGGTCGCCCAATCGCGCACGCGGATCGTAAAATATTCCGAGCCGCGCGTGTCGGCGCTCCATGCTTCCAGCTTATGGTCCCAGGAATGGCTGGCATCGCCGAAGTTGAAGTAATCGGTATCCTTCGCCAGCGCATCGCCGTCGAGGATGGTTTCCTCCTTGCCGCCGTCGCGTGGCGTGCGCACAAAGATCGCGTGCTGGCCGCCTTCGCGGTACTTGCGGAAATAAGCGAACGGCCCGTCCTTCGACGGCACGCTGGAATCGTCTTCCTTGATACGGCCGCGCATTTCCTTGACGAGATGGCGTTGCAGGCTGGAGGTACCGCCCAGCACACTCTCGGTAAAGACGTTCTCGGCCTCGAGATAAGCGCGGATATCGGCCGGCAGCACGCTGGGATCGTGCAGCACCTCCTGCCAGTTGTCCGCCTTCAGCCATGCGTAGTCGTCGGTCAGCGTCGTGCCGTGCAGCGTGAAGGATTGCGGCCGCTTGTCTGCGACGGGAGCTTTGGTCGTGGTGTCGTTCATCGGATGCATTCGCCTGTTCATGCGCTGACGGCGTCGGCCAGCGAGCGGATCGCGGCGGTGGCGCCGCCTTCGCCGTGTGGAATGCGCAGCGCGCGCAACGCCATCTCCACCACCCCGAGCGTGCCGAGAATCATCGGCGCGTTGACGTGGCCCATATGCGCGATGCGGAACGCCTTGCCAGACAGATCGCCAATGCCGGTGCCGAGCACGACGCCGCATTTACCCTTGCAATAAGCCTGCAATGCGACCGGATCGTAACCGCTGTTGACGCGAACGGTGCTGACGGTGTCGGAGCGCTCGGTTGCGTCGAGGATATTGAACTCCAGCGCGCCATACTGCGCCCACGTTTCAACCGCGCTGCGCACCGCGCGTGCCAGCAGACGATGCCGCGTGAACGAGGCGTCGAGTCCTTCCGCGAACAGCATGTCGAATGCTTTACGTAGCGCGAACAACAGATGCACCGGCGCGGTGCCGGCATATTTGCGATAGTGCTCGAGCCCTTCGCGTGCGGTCCAGTCCCAATAGGGCGTGCGCAGGTCGGCGTGGCGATGCCGTTCCAGCGCGCGGTCGTTGGCGGCGACGAAGGCGAGGCCGGGCGGCGTCATCAGGCCCTTCTGCGATCCCGACATCGCAACGTCGACGCCCCACGCGTCCATCTCGAACGGCATGCAGCCGAGCGAGGCGACGGTGTCCACCATGAAAAGCGCGTCGTGGCCCGCGGCCTTGATGGCGCGGCCAATAGCAGCGATGTCGTTGACGACGCCGGACGCGGTATCGACCTGCACCACGAGAACGGCCTTGATCTCGCCTTGCGTGTCCTGCCGCAACCGCGCCTCAACCTCGGCGGGCCGCACCGCGCGGCGCAGGTCGCCCTTGAGCACTTCGACCTCGACGCCGGTCGCGGCGGCGGCATCGCCCCAGCCGATAGCGAAACGGCCGCTTTCCAGCACCAGAATCTTGTCGCCGCGCGACAGCGTGTTGCTCAGCGTCGCTTCCCATGCGCCGTGGCCGTTGGCGATGTAGATGTAAGTGCGTCCGGTGGTGCGAAACAGCCGCTTGAGGTCGCCGAGCAACCCGTCAGTGAGTTGCACCATCTCGTCGGAATAGATGTCGAGCGCCGGGCGATGCATCGCCTGCAGCACCTCGTCGGGCATCGTGGTGGGGCCGGGGATGGCGAGAAATTCCCGCCCCGCGCGAACGACCATCGTAGGACTTCCTTGTTGTTCTTGCAGTCCGCCCTGCTTGGCACGGCGGGCCCGCGAATTAAAGCCTTTCCGGTGAATGCCCGATATCGGACCGGGACATGGACACGGCGGGCGCGCAACTTATCGGCCCCGCGGCCATTATTTGCGCAGCGTCTGGGCGATGGCCTGCCAGATATGGTCCTTGAGCTGGATCGCCAGGGGGCTGGCGATATCGGTTACCGGCGTGGCGTTTTTCCGGCAGTTCTCAACCAGTCGCAGTACCCAGACCTCGCCGTCGGTGTAGTAGGGATCGCCGCCGCCGTTGCGGCCGACCAGCGTCGGCCCGACGCCGGTGACCTGATACTTCGCCGTCACCATGCCGGCGGCTTCGAGGTCGGTTGCAAGCGTGGCGCGCTCGGCGTCGATATCGGGCGCGATGTGATGGGTGACGGCGCCGGTATAGTGGCTGACACCGACGCCGCGGTCGAACGCCGCATCGCCGAGCCAGACCGGGCGATCCTCCACGCCGCGCTCCAGCACGCGCCAGAGCCGGACGTGGTGGCGCTGATCGGCGCTGCCGCCGACCTGCTTCTCGAAAGCCAGATCCTCGCGACGGCCGAGGTAATAGAGGTTGCTCACCGGCGCTTCGCGATAGGGCCGGCGGAAGATCACGCTGCCGGCGATGCCGATGCTGGAGCGGATCGAGATCGGCGCGGCGGGTGACCAGCCGGCCTCCTTCATCGCGCAGGCGATGTCGTCACGTGAACCGATCAGGCCGACATTGATCGGATCGCCGGGAATGCCCTGCGCGGTGCGCGTCACCATCGGCAGGCCGGCGAGGCCTCTCTGGTGTTCGTAATGCGTCCACAGAATCGGCAGCAGCATGTAGGCGATCAGTCCGTAGAGACTGAGCAACGCCAGTGTCAGCAGCACAGTCTGCCGCATGCGTCGATGCCGGCGTCGCGGTCGTGGGGCGCCATTGGTGTTATCAGGGACGATCAGCTTGCCAGCCCGTTGTTGCGCGCCGTGATGCTGTCATGGCGGCGCGACGCTGTCACCGTCGCGTTTCGCGGCAGCCGGCGGCTTCGGCATCCTCCACCGAGCAGAACCAGCGCGTGCCCTTGCTGACCTTCATCTTGATCTGGGCGTACCAGCGACTGGTCGGGCGATGATAGATGCACTGGCCCGAGCGGTTGACGTTGCCTTTGATGCGACAGGCGGGCGATGGCGGCAGCGGGCCGGATGCCGACGCCAGCAGCAGCCGGCGGACGTTCTCTTTCGGCTTGGCCGCGCCGAGGATCGGTGCGTGCTTCTTGCGGACGCGCCAGTCCGCCGGCGCGAAGAACGCGCCTTGCCACAGGCCGGCGTGGGCCGCTTGCGCCTGCTTCTGGTCGGCGTCGTAGGTGTGCGCGCCGCGAAACGCCAGCGCCCAGCCGTTGCTCACCAGCCACTTGTGAATGTCCTCGCCGTCGACGGTGCATTTCGCCAGCGTGCGCGCGCGGCGGTCGAGCCGCATCAGGTGGCAGGTCCACGGCTTGGTATCGACAAAGCCCGCCAATGCATCGTGTGCGGCGATGCCGCATTTCCACGGCGCGCCCTTGGCGTCGAGGCACAGTTGCTGAAGCGCGGGCGCATCGACGCCCGCGAGCTTGATGCGGATGTTGTTGATGCTGATCTGATCGGCGGTCTGAATTTTTGGCACGCCGGTGATGTCCGCCGCGCGCGCGGTGACGGCCGATGCGAGCAGCACCAGCATTGCTGTGGCGAAGGAAATCGATTTCAACATCAACAAGATTCGCTCGCAGAGGTCATGCTGCGTCATTTTGTCGGCCATCGTGCGGTCGTGCAAGTCACAGGGTTAGCTCGCGATATTGGAATCGCTCACGAGATCGTCATCGCGCGCCGTGCCAGTGCGAGACCCATCAACACGAAGGCCGAGGTGACTTCCGGCCCGCCGACCAGGATGCGTGTCGGTGTTTTCATCTTGTTCCATTCATAGGCCCTGAACGGGCCACGCCGACCGCCTTCGCCACGCTGACGGATGATGACATGGAGCGGAGTCGCGAACGCTGCACGCTCCGCCCCGAGATGCCCGAGCGCGATCAGCGCTAATGCCGCGTCGAACGGATTCATCTCGTGGGCGATCAGATCGTCGCGCACATAGGCGAGGACCTTTTCGCGAATGAACGCGAAGGCATCGTCCGGGTCGATGGCACGACGCGCGGCGTCCGGTAAGGCCATGAAGGCGGCGTAGCAGCGACCAAAATAGGCGCAATACAGTTCCGGCAGGTAATAGATGTGCGAGCGGGGGTTGGCGAACGCGCCGCTTTCCGCCAGCCTCCGCTGGAACGCGACGATGCCGTGGATCACCGCGAGTCGTGCCGGGGTCTCGACGATCTTCCAGCGCGCGCAGTTGCGGAACGAGACTTCGAGCACGTCGAGATTGAGCGTCGGATCGAGATCGTTGCCGTAGGGCCGCTCGCCTTTGAGGTTGTCGATCCACGTCACGATGCCGCCGCGATAATCGACGTGATCGTTCAGCGGCACCGTGACCCGCGGTTCGTTGGCGCCGTGCGTCACCTGATAACCCGCATAGAAATCCACCAGCGGCTGGTCGAGCAGCGGATCGTCGCGTCCCGCCTGCAACGCCGCCGAGAACGAGCAGGCCGTAGTGTCGCAGTCCGGCACGTAGATGCCGAAGCCGAGGTCCTGCTTGATCTGCGCGAAAAAGCGGCTGAAGCGCGGATGCGGCGCCGGCGCCAACGCGGTGATGACGTCGAATGTTTTGCCGTCGCGCCCGTGCACGGTTTCGCGGCTGGGTCCCAGGCAGAATGTGGCCATCGCGTCGATGGCCGCACGTGCCGGCGTCTGTTCGTCAGGTGAAGCGAGACCAGTTTCTAGATAGCTCAGCAGCGCTTCGATGAAGAACGCGTCGTAATAGGCCGAGCGATGGCGAATCTGCACCGGCTCCCACATCGGTTCGGCGATGCCGGTCCATGGCGGATTGATCAACCGACCCGCCGGCGAGCGTGCGATGAACACCCGCGCCAGATTGAACAGCAGCGTCGAATTCTTGTAGCCGCGCGCATCGAGACCGGTCAGCGCCGCGAGGAAATCCGCGCCGCGTACATCCGGATCGCCGATCAGGTTGAAGGCGGCGTAGGTCGGCAGAAAGCCGTTCTTCGCATAGGAGCGTAGCAAATGTTGACCGCAGGTGCGGATCGTCGCGTCGATCTCGCTCATCGCCGGTGCGTCGCGCGGCGCGGCAAGCGGCTTGGGTTGCGGATGGCGAAGCTGCAGTGTGTCGACCAGTTCGGCCACCGGCTGGCCAATCGCGATCCAGTCGGGTTCGCTGTCGTCACGGGCGCGAGTCAGCGCCGCGCGCAGCGCGTTGAAGCGATCCTCATGGCGCAGTTCGGGCAAGCCCGCACGTCGCAGCAGCGGCCGCAATGCCGGATTGCTCAGCGCGGTCCGGTAGAACTTGGCGAGATGCGCGTCGCCCGGCGGCTGGCTGCCGCCCGTGCCGCGCAGCAGCGGATCGCACACGTCGTAGAGGGAAGGGCCTTCCTTGCTGGCCGTGAGCGCGCGGAGGGTGGCGCCGGCGAAATACCGCACATCCGTCAATGGTTTCCGCCCCGCTGTCCGTGCCCGAATGTGCCGGCGCCGGTCGCCGGATGGCCCGCGCCCATGGCTCGCTCCTCGGCCCGCGCGCTCCGAGAGGCTGTCACGAAGCGGGCGGCATTTCAAATGTGACGTCGATCACTGTGGAGAAACGCAGCCGGGCGCATGGTGGGGACATTAAAAGCGGCCGGTCCAGCGGGACGGTCCATAAGCCCAGGGAGAGTGTCATGTCGAAGATGTCCAGCAAGTTCAGCATCCGCACCGTGCTCACCAGCCTGGCGGTGGCCGGTTCCCTCACGATCTTCGCCCAGGCGGCAAACGCTTACACCAGCGAACAGCGCATCGCCTGCACCCCGGACGCCTTTCGGCTGTGCAGCGGTGAAATCCCGAACGTCGAGGGCATCACGGCCTGCATGCGCAAGCAGAAGTCGAGCCTGAGTGCGGCCTGCAAGGCGGTGTTCGATAAATAATTGATGTTGTCACGCAACTCTGGAGGACGGTAACGCTTTGTTATACCGCAGTGCCGCAAATCGAGCACAATTGGTCTGCAAGACCTCCGCGACCCTTATACCGATGCGAGTACCGGCGCGTGAGTGACGACGCGACGGATGACGACGGGACCCTGTACGGCCATGAAAATACGGAATTTTCGCGTATCGCGCCGGACGGCCACCCTGTTTGCGGTCATGATCGGAACCCTGTCGCTGGCGATCGGCGCCCACGCCGCTTTGTACAAGCGCGCCGCCGATGCGACCAAGGCTGCCGCAGTTGCCCCCGTAGCGGTGAATGGCCCCACCAAGGTCGCACTGGTGATCGGCAACAGCCTTTATCCTGACGCGAACGCCCCGCTGGCCCAGCCGGCCAACGATGCCCGCGCTCTGGCTGCAACCTTGCAGCGGGATGGTTTCGACGTCGAAACGGTTGAAAATGCTGATAAAAGCGAGATGCACGGTGCTGTCGAGCGGCTCAAGGCGAAAATCCGCCCCGATTCGGTCGCGATGCTGTTTTTCTCCGGCTTTGGCGTGCAAGTTGGTCGCGAGAGCTACATGATCCCGGTCGATGCCGCGATCTGGAAGGCCTCCGACGTTCGCCGCGACGGCACCAGTATCGAGTCCGTGCTGGCGGCAATGAAAGAACGTGGTGCCCGCGCCAAGCTGGTAGTGGTCGATGCCTCGCGCCGTAATCCCTATGAGCGCCGGTTCCGATCCTATTCGCACGGGCTGGCCCCGATCAACGCGCCGGATAACGCGCTGGTGTTGTCTTCAGCGGCTCCGGGTCAAGTGGTCGATGACGGCAACGGTCAGAACAGCCCTGTGGTCGCGGAACTGCTGAACAATCTGAAGTCGCCTTCCGCCGATGCCGCTACGGTTTTCAACAAGACCCGGACGGCGGTGTCGCAGGCGTCGAACGGCAAACAGGTCCCATCGGTGTCGTCGTCCCTGCTCGACGACGTAAATTTCGGCGACACAAAGCCGGCCAATCTGGCCAAGGCCGGAAGCTGAAGCGGGATACATTCAAATTCGATCCGTCATCCCGGCGTTGTGCCAGGCATCCACGTCTTAGAGGTCGCTCAGTAAGAAAGGCGTGGATGGCCGGGACAAGCCCGGCCATGACATGGTGATGTTCGACTTCAATCCGCATCGCTCTGAATTCCCGGCAAGACTGAGTTTGCAGCCAATTCGCAGCCGGTGATTTCGCTACTTCTTCGCGGCGTCGGCCATGATCGGCCGCACCGGGTCGCCTTCGCGCAGGAGGGCGCCGGCACGCGCTACCACCGTTTCGCCCGCGGACAGGCCCTCGCGGATTTCGACCCGCCCGCCCGACATCAGGCCGGTTTCGACGCGTCGGGTTTCCACCCGGTCGCGCCGCACCACCTGCACCACGGTGCCGGCGCTGCTGTAGAGGATCGCGGTCAGCGGCACCGCAACGCCGCAGCTTTCCCCGGTCTTGATCGATGCCCGCCCCGACGCATTGACCAGCAGCGATCGCTTCGACGTCACCGCAATGAAGGCCGTGCCGAGCTGGCTGTTGGGATCGATGGTGGCGCCGATCTGCCGCACCTTGCCTTGAAGATCGTCGATGCCGCTGATCCTGATGGTCGCGGGCTGGTCGACCTTGAGCTTGGCGAGGTCGTGGGTCGACACCCGCACCGCGAGATCGAACTCGTTGCCGGTGATGATGTTGAACAGCGCCTCGCCCTTGCCGGATGCGATGGAGCCGACCACGGCTGTCGATGCGCTGATCAGCCCGGCGGCCGGCGCCTGAACGGTGATCGCGTTGGTCTCGGACTGGCCGATCCTGGCCAGCGCCTGTCCGGCGGTGACGGTCTGCCCGATATCCACCAGCACCTCCTGCACCTTCAGGCCGGGGCGATCGGGTCGCACCGCGATCTCCTCGCGCGGAATCAGCAGGCCGAACGCGTCGACGACATCGGAGAAGCATGACTTCGCGGTGGTCAGCACGGTCACCGCCGCGGCACTGGCCGGGGTCTCATTGGCGGCGAGAACGGACTGCGGCAAAACGCACAGCGCGGCTGCGAGCAGCGTTCGGGCGGGACGGTTGAGCCATCCTCGGAACGGCAACAGCGCGGCAATGCATTTCATCAAAGGGATTCCGGTTGCAATGGAGTGGTCGTCGCTAAAGGAGACTATTGAAGCGGCGCGCCAGCGCCAAGGGGGGCACTCATGAGGTTTCGTCGATATCAGTGCGCGGCAAGTTCAGGAGGCGCGGGTGGAATGTTGGACCCCGACATCGGCCTCGGTTGATGGCGCACGCCAGCGCAGGATTTCCACCGCCGGAATCGGATGATGGAAACCCTTGAGGGTGAGCGGCGCCAGCGGTTTCGCCTCGACCAAGGTTTCCACCATGCCGTAGGCGCGCTGGCTGACGACGATCTGCCCGGCCTTGGCTTCGTCGGACAGGCGTGACGCCAGGTTGGTGACGCTGCCGATCGCCGCGTATTCCAGCCGCCGCTCGAATCCGATCTGCCCCAGCGTGGCGTAGCCTACCGCGATGCCGACGCCGAAGCCGAGGTTATGGCCGCGGCTGCGCCATTTGCGAGCCAGCACCTCGATGCTGTCGCGCATTTCGATCGCCATTCTGACGGCGCGCTCCGCATGATCGGCAAACTGCAGCGGCGCGTTGAACAGGATCATCACGCCGTCGCCGGCATAACGGTCGAGGGTGCCTTCGTAGCGGACGATCGATTCACCCAGCGCGGCATGATACTCGCGCAGCACGTTCATCGCTTCTTCCGGCTCGGAGCTTTCGGTGAACGCGGTAAAGCCGCGCAGATCGCAGAACACCACCGTCACCTCGCGGCGATGGCTGTTGAGCAGCGAATCGTGGCCGTCGGAGGAGGCGATGAGTTGCGCCACCTGCGGAGCGAGAAAACGCTCCAGCCGGCGGATGCGCTCGATTTCGCCGAGCTGCTTCTCGACGCGTTCCTCCAGCGAGCGATTCCAATGCTGCAACTGGTCGGTCTGCTCCTGCAATTTGTCGGCCTGGCGTTGCACGGTGTCGCGCGCCGTCGCCAGTTCGTCGACCGAGCGCGCCAGATCGCGGGTGCGTTCCGCGACCTTGGATTCCAGTCCCGCGTAGGTTTCCTGCAATTCCCCGGCCATGCTGTTGAACTGGTCGGCGAGTTCTTCCAGTTCGTCGGAGGTCTTCACCTCGATGCGATGATCGAAGTCGCCGGCGCCGAGTCGCCGCGCGCCGGAGCGCAGCGCGTTGATCGGCCCCACCATCCGGCGCGCCAGCAGGACGCCAGCGAGAATCGCGACCGCGAGGCCGAGCGCGGCGAGCGCCGCGATGCGCAGCAGCAGTGCGCGCGCCGGTGCCAGCGCCTGGCTGGTCGGCTGTTCGAACACCACGAACCAGCCGAGCTTGGGTACGCTTTGCGCGGCGGTGAGGACTGCGTGACCGTCTGGCGCGGTGCCGGCGTCGAGCGACGTGCTGTCGGGCTTCAGCAGCGCCGCGATCTGCGGCAGATTCGCCCAATCCTGTCCGATCAGGCGGCTCGCCCCGGAATGCGCTAGCACCCGGCCCGCGGGATCGACGATATAGGCGGTGGTGTGCTTGCCGATCTGCCCGGCTTCGACGAAGTCGCGAAGAAACCGCAGGTCGATCTCGGCGACGGTGACGCCGGCGTCCCGGCCTGCATGCGCCACAGCGATCGACATGAAGGGCTGGCCGTTGCGGAAGATCGCCGGCGCAAACGCTGCACCCTTAGCGACACCTTGCGTGAAGGCGGCATCGCGGGAGAAGTTCGCGCCGCTGTCGAGCGTCACCGCCGCTCGGGTCATGCGCAGCTGTTCGCGTCCCGCGCCGTCGAGTTTGAAGATCTGGCTCACCGAAGGCTGCTGGTTCAGCAATTGGACGTAGTCGGTTTGGCGCTGTTCGATGGTCGCGACGCTGGCGCGCGTCACCCAACTCACCTGCCGTTCGAGATCCGACATCGATTGCGCGATGCGGTGCGCCACTGCTTCCGCCTTATCACTCATCGCTGCGGTGAGGTTGGCTCGCGTCTCGCGATAGATCATCCAGGTTTCGAGCGCGGCGTTGATCGCCAGCACGAACAGCACGAGGCCGACCAGCGACACGACGTACTTGGCGAACAGGCCGCCGCGCCGCCACCAGCCCTTGTCGTGTTGCCCGGCCATTCCGTTCCTCATGCACGGGCGAAGCCCGATTGCCCCTGCGTCGTATCAAATCAGAAATATTATATCCACGTCCGGCGGCATTTGGCTCGTCATGGCCGGGACAAGCCCGGGCATGACGGAGGAAATCTCAATTCATCGGCATTGGATGGCCGTCAGCGGCCGAACAACTGCTTGAGAATGCCGTTGATAGCCGATGCGCCGTCGCTGTCGTCGGGCACATCCTGCCTGTCGGGGGCGGAGCGTGGTTGTGGCTGCGATCCGCCCAACCCCTGCCGGATCATGCCGCCCAACGTTTCACCGAGACTTTTGCCGGTCTTGGTATCGGTACCGAACAGGCCCTGGCCCAGTTCGCGCAAGCGCGCATAGGCGGCATCGGGATTGTCGAGGATGCCGGCCATGTCCGGATAGATCTGCGGCGCGGCCCACGGCCCCTGGATCATCACCGGAATGCCCAGCCCGACCGGATCGGCCGTACTGCCCTGACCCTCGAGCGACATCACCAGCTTGGGCTCGACCCGCAGCGCCAGCGCCTTGCCGCCGAGATCAACGGTGCCGGTGCCGCGCATCCGCACCAGCGGGCCGATGAGCGTGAGATCGCCGGTCTCGGCCTTGCCCTGCGCGATGCGGAACGAGGCGCTGAGTTGCGACAGGTCGGTGGCCTGCACCTCGTCGCTCTGCCAGCCGTTCAAGGTACCTGCGGTGAGCGAACGGATCATCTGCGCGATATTGATGCCGCGGATTTTCCCGTCGCGGAAATCTAGGAAGGCGGTGCCTTCGAGATTCGACATCATCGCGCGGGCATTGTTGCCGGACGACTGCACCGTGAACTTCGCTTGCAGTTTGCCTTCCAGCCGGTCGAAATCGGCAAGCCCGGACAACAGCGGCAACGCGCGGATGCCGGCGAGGTCGCCCTGCAAGGCGAGGCGCGGCGTCGCGCCCGATGCATCCAGCGTCAGCGTACCGTTGGCGAGGCCTTCATAGGCGCCGAGGTTCTCGACCTTTGCCGTGAGCGTGCCGCGATCGAGCGTCGCGCCGAACGCCAACGGTGCGATCTGAAGATCGCCGTAAGCAAGATGTGCGGCGGAGATACGCACGTCGGCATCGACATAGTTCAGGCCGCGAAGGTCGAACGGCGCATCGCTCCACGATGTCGCGGACACTTGCGTCGCGGCTTGCGCCGGCTTTCCGATGGCGAGCTCCTGAATATCGAGATCGAGTTTCACCAGTGGCTTGCTGGCGAGATCGACCGAGGCCCAGCCGGTGAATGGTTTGCCGCCGAGTGTGCCGGTGCCGCCGTTGATCCGCACCATGGCGTCGGTGATGCGGACGTCGGCCTTGGCGGTCAGCGTCCCGGCCAGCAGGCTTGGCGCTTCGAACGTCAATTCCACCGGCACATTGCGGCGCGCGGCCGCATCGCCCGGCCGCGCCGCGCGGAGGTCGAGCTTGAGTGCGTGCGTGCCGCTTCGCGCGGTGGCGTTGATCGTGAGTTGGCGGTCCGCGCCGATGGCGGCGGTGGCATTGATCGCCTCGATACGATCCTCGACCTTGTCGCGCGGGTTGGCGAACACCAGCGCGCCATCGTTGATGGTGATGCGATCGATCCGAATCTGTGCTGCGTCGGATGCGGAGGTCGGCGCGGCATCGTTGTTTGCCGATGCGGTTTTCGTCGCTGTGCGTTCGCGCAGCAACGGCAGGTAGGCGACCGGCTTTTCGAGTGCGAGGCCGGTGACGACCAGCTTGCCGGTTAGCAAACTTCCAAACGGCATCTCCACACGCGCTTGCGCGATCTCGATGCGCTCGGCGTCACCAGTGCCGGCGTGCCGGTCCAGCGTGACGTCGTTCAGCGTGACATGGAAAGTCGGCCACAAGGCGATGCGGGTGGTGCCGTCGATCTCGATCCGATAACCCGTCGCGCGTTCGACCCGCGCCTGGATCGCCGACGTCATCATTCCGGAGGGAATGCCGACCGCGAGAACGATCACGACGACGAGGACAACGGCCGCGATCACGGCGCCGACGAGTTTGACAATTTTCATGCGGAAATCCGGCCTCGCGAAACATATGTCGGAACTTGAGATGTCGGCGCAGCCTGCCGTCGGGTTCAATGCGCGTCGAACACAACGCGCCAGCGCGACCGAATGTCCCGACAATGTAGGAATAGTGCAAAAGGGCTGCAAACCTGTGTGACCTGTGACACACTCGCGCAATTGATCAGCGGTAAGAGTCGCGCGGGTCTTGCATCGGAACAGGGGAGCAATGAGCAAACAGGTCGAATTTGCCGTCATTCTCAAGATGAATCCGATGTTCGCCGAACTGGGCGCGGCCGAGTTGCAACGCATCTCGGGCCTTTGTCACACGCAACAGCTCGCGGCCGGCGAGGTGTTGTTCCAGAAGGGCGACGACGGCGATGCGCTGTTCGGCGTGCGGCGCGGGCAGATCCGGATCGAAACAGGCGCATCCGACGGCGCACGGTTGACGCTCAATTTCCTCGGCCCGGGCGATCTGTTCGGTGAGGTCGCGGTGCTCGACGGCCAGAGCCGCACGGCGGATGCCACCGCCGGCGAGCCGACTGAGCTATTTGTGCTGCGGCGTGAGGACTTTCTCGCGCATCTGGAACGCGAACCGAAGGTCGCGGTGAAGCTGATCGAGTTGCTGTGCCAACGCATCCGCTGGATGAGCGAGCGCATGGAGGAATCGGTGTTGCAGCCGCTGCCAGTGCGGCTGGCGCGGCGGCTCTGCGCATTGGCGTCCGATTTCGGCTCCGAGGTTCACATCTCGCAAGAGCAGCTCGGCGTGTTCGTCGGCGCGGCGCGCGAGAGCGTCAACCGTCAACTGCAGCAATGGCGCAAGGACGGCATCTTGGACCTGCAACGCGGCCGCGTGTTGCTGCTCAACATGACCAAGCTCACGGCAGTGGCGCGGAACGATTAGGAGAGCTGGCTGCTTGCGCTTGTCGCACTGACGAAACGGAAGGCCGCTCACGTCGCCTGCTTGTGTTCGACTGCTGGCGGTTCGTCGTCGTGTTCGTCGCTCGATGAAATCACCTTGCGGCCGAGGCGCACGAAGAATTGGCCGACGTCGTCCATCAGCAAGAACATTGCCGGCACGAAGATCAGCGACAGCAGGGTCGAGAAGATCAGGCCTCCGATCACCGCCAGCGCCATCGGCGAGCGGAATTCGCCTCCGGCGCCGAACGCGAGCGCGCTCGGCACCATGCCGGCGGCCATCGCGATGGTGGTCATGACGATAGGACGGGCGCGCTTCTGTCCCGCATCGATAATGGCGGCATCGCGCGCCATGCCGGCGCGGATCGATTCGATGGCGAATTCCACCAGCATGATGGCGTTCTTGGTGACGATGCCCATCAACATCAGGATGCCGATCCACACCGGTGTGGTGAGCTGCTTGCCGGTGAGCAGTAGCGCCATGATCGCGCCGCCGATCGAGAGCGGCAGCGAGAACAGAATGGTGATCGGTTGCAGGAAGGTGCCGAACAGCAGCACCAGCACCGCATAGACCATCATCAGGCCGGCGCTGATCGCGGTGGCGAATCCGGCGGAGAGTTCGTTCAGGCTCTCGGCGTCGCCGGACTGGTTGACGCGCACGTTCTTCGGCAGGCTCTTCATCACCGGCAATTCGTAGATCGCCTTCAGCGCGTCGCCGAGGGCGGCGGTGCCGACCAGATCGGCGGCCACCGTCGCCTGCCGCTCGCGGTCGTAGCGATTGATGCTGGTGGGGCCCTGATCGAGCGTGACGTCAGCGACGACGGAGAGTGGCACGCCGCCGCGGCCGCCGCCGAGCGGCACGCGCAGTTGTTCGAGCACGCTCAAATCGCCGCGCGCGCTGTCCTCGAGTTGTACGCGGATCGGCACCTGGCGATCGCCGGCGTCGAACTTGGCGAGCGCCGGGCCGACGTCGCCGATGGTGGCGACGCGGATGGTTTCCGACAGGCTTTCGGTGGAGACGCCGAGCCTTGCGGCGAGATCGGCGCGCGGCTGGATGCGCAGTTCGGGACGATCCAGCGCGGTTTCCGAGATCACGTTGGCGATCAGTGGAATCCGTTTCATCTGATTGGCGAGTTCGCTCGCCACGTTCGCGACGATGTTGCTGTCGGTGCCGGTCACCACCAGCGAGACGGCGCGCAGACCGTTCTCGTCGAGGAACCAGTAGCGGATGTCGGGAACGCCCTCCAGCTCCTTGCCGATGGCGAGTTCAAGCTCGCGCTGGGTGATCTTGCGATCGCTCTTCGGCGTGTAGTTGATGATCAGCGCGGCGCGGCGGACTTCGTAGGTGCCGGGCGGGACGTGGCCGCCGTCGACGAACACGCTCTTCACCTCGGGCCGCTTGCGCAGCCGCGCCACGATGTCCTCGGTCACCTTCTCGGTGTAGGCGAGCTGCGAGCCCGGCGGCAATTCCATTGCCAAGAGGGATCGCGCGGTGTCCTGTGCCGGCAGGAAGCCTTGCGGCAACAGATGAATGCTCCAGATCGACGCGGCGAACACCGCGAAGCCGAAGATCACGGTGAGGATGTAATGCTTCACCGACCACGTCACGAGGCGTGTATAGTTGCGCAGCACGCGGCCGGGCGGCGGGTCCTCATGCGCATGGTGCTTGAGGAAATACGCCGCAAGCACCGGCGTCACGAAGCGCGCCGCGAGCAGCGAGAAGAACACCTGCACCGACACCGTGATGCCGAACTGCTTGAAGAACTGCCCGGCGATGCCGGACATGAAGCTGGCGGGCGCGAAGATCGCGATGATGGTGAGGCTGATCGCGATCACCGCGAGACCGATTTCGTCGGCCGCCTCCAGCGCCGCGCGATAGGGCGATTTGCCCATGCGCATATGACGTACGATGTTCTCGATTTCGACGATGGCGTCGTCCACCAGAATGCCGGTCGAGAGCGTGATGGCGAGGAACGAGACGAGATTCAGCGAGAATCCCAGCATGTCCATCGCCCAGAACGCCGGAAAGATCGATAGTGGCAGCGAGATCGCGGCGATGATGGTGGCGCGGATGTCGCGCAGGAACAGAAATACCACGATTACCGCGAGGATTGCGCCCTCGAACAAGGTCGAGATCGCGGCCTCGTAGTTGCCCTTGGTAAAATCGACCGACGTATCGATCAACTTGAGATCGACGTCGGGATACGCGGCCTTCAGCGCTTCGATGCGCTTTTCCACGGCGGCGGCGACCACCACGTCGCTGGCGCCCTTGGAGCGCTTGATGCCGAGCGCTACCACCGGTTCGCCGTTGAAGCGCGCGAAGGTGCGGCGGTCGGCGATGGTGTCGGTGACGGTGCCGAGATCGTCGAGGCGCAGTTCGCCGCCGGCCGGCAAGCTGATCATCGTGCCGGCGAGATCCTGCAACGTCTTCGCGCCGGCGAGCGTGCGGATCGCCTGATCGTTCTTGCCGATTTCAGCGCGGCCCCCGGCGAGATCGACATTGGTGCCGCGCAGCCTTCGGCTGACATCGACCGCAGTGAGGCCGGCGGCCTGCAGGCGGTCTGGATCGAGTGAAACGAGGATCTCGCGCTCGACGCCGCCGATGCGTTCGACCTGCGCCACGCCGCGCACACCTTGCAGCGCGCGCTTCACCACGTCGTCGACGAAATACGACAATTGCTCCGGCGTTTTGCCGGGCGAGATCGCCGCGTAAGTAACGATCGGCAGGCCGATGACGTCGACGCGCTGGATCAGCGGCTCGTTGACGTTCTGCGGCAGGTTGGCGCGGACCCGCGTCACCGCGTCCTTGATGTCGTTGAGCGCACGGTCGGTATTGGTTTCCAATGCGAACTGGATGGTGGTCACCGACAGGCCGTCGGTGATCGACGATGCGATATGGCGAACGCCCTCGACGCCGGAGACGCCGTCCTCGATGGTCTTGGTGACCTGCGCTTCCAGTTCGGCAGGCGCGGCGCCGAATTGCGACACCGCAACCGAGATCACCGGAATGTCGGCAGCCGGCAGCCGCGTCACCGCGAGCTTGGTGAAGCTGATCCAGCCCAGTGCCAGGAGGATGATGGAGAACAGCACCGACGGCAGCGGGTGGCGGATCGACCAGGCCGAAATATTCAAGGACATTTATCGGCCTCGCAGGCGATCGGGGTCGTCGTTGAAGATGGGTTTGACGCGGTCGCCGTCATGCAGCGAGGTGCCGGCATCGGCGACCACGATCTCGTCGGTCTTGAGGCCTTCGAGAATTTCCACGGCGGTGTCGGAGTTCAGGCCGGTGCGCACCCGCCGCGTCTCGATGACGTCGCCGGCGACGACCTGAATCGTCGAATGGTCCACCGCCGAACGCGGGATCGACACGCCGCAGCTTCGCTTGGCATCGATACTGACGCGCGCGAACAGGCCGACCCGCAGCGGCGCGTTGCTGGTCAGCGCTACGCGGACGTGGCCGAGCTGGGTGCGCTGGTCGATCTGCGGATCAATCCGGCGGATGCGGCCGGCAAGATCAGGCTGGCCGTCGCGGCTGATGCGGGCGGTGGCGCCAACGGTCAGCTTCGGCATATGGAGGCCCGGCACCTCGACGTCGAATTCGAGAACGTTGTCGATCGCGATGCGAAACATCGGCTCGGCCTGCGGCGAGGCCGGCGCGCCGACCATGGTGTGCACCTTGGTGATCAGGCCGGCGGCCGGCGCCTTCAAGATGATGGGATTGCGCGAACTGCCGGCGGGCGAGGGCGTCAGCTTTGCCAACTCTTGATTGTCGGTGACGACATCGCCTTCATGCACGAGAAGATCGGTGACCTTCGAGCCTTCGGTGTCGACATTTACCACGGCTTCCTGCTTCGGCACCACGAAGCCGGTGACGCGGATCATGTCGGAAAAGCAGGCGTGCTTGGCTTTCACCACGCTGACAGTGACGCCATTGTTGTTCGTTCCTTCGGCGGCACGGAGCGGCGTGATCATGGCGCCGCCGAGCAGCGCGGCGAGCGCGAAGGCACGGGGCAATGTGCCAAGTGTCGCCGACAGCCATCGTGGCGCTACGGCAATGTCTGACGCCACGGGCGGCTGACGGTTGGGCTCGATCATGAACGGCGTCGCTTGTCGATGAGAGGAATCCGTAGGGTGGTGCAGGGCGGTTGGCACAACGATGTTACTAGGAGATGTTACTTGGACGCCGTCTTGTTCTGCATGTTGACGATCTGCACGCGCCGGTTGGCGGCGTCGAGCGGCGCGTCCGGTTTCTTCAACCGGGTTTCGCCGTAGCCGACCGTGACCAGTTCGTCGCCCGCGATCCCGAATTTCTCGACCAGATAGTGTTTCACGGCGTCGGCGCGTCGTTCCGACAGCGATTGATTGTAGCTGTCGCTGCCGACGGCGTCGGTGTAACCCGCGAGCAGGAAGGTCGAGCCTTTCAGGTCGGGATTGGTGAGCGCGCGTCCCAGTGCCTCGACCGCCGATTTAGCCTGCGCGCCGATGGTCGCCGAGTTGTAGTCGAAGTTGATTTCGAGATCGATGCTCGGCCGCTGGTCGGCGATGGTTGCGATCTGCTGGCGCTCGCCGGTGGACAGCGAGCGCGTCGTGCGGTTGCGCACGGTGTCGATGAAGCGGGTGTCGGCGGGGTTCGTCGTAGCTTCGGGCGGCGGCGTCATCGACAGGCTGCGCGTCAGCGGCTTCTTCGGCGTCAACGCTTGCAGAATCTGCCCCTCGCTGACCTCGCCGGCATTCGCCATGCCGCCGCTCATCGCCATCAGCACGCCAAGGACCAGAAGCGAACGGAGCGTGTCGCGACCGTGTCGTTTCGATGCGATTGCCATGATGAAATTCCTCCGCTGCAATAAAGACGCTGGTTGGAGCCAACGATGGAAACAGTTGTCCGCGAGAGACCGGAAAGCCGGCCCCGGGTTTTTGAAATCCGCGACGGAACGGCCGGTCATCCGGCCACGCTCCGCGCAATCAAACTCAGTTTACGCCGTAGCCGGCGAATTCCTTGGCGATGTTGGGGTCCATCGCCTTGGCGTTGGTGATGTCGAGTTCGCCGGCCGCCGTCGCACCGCTACGCTGCTTGGCGAGGCCTCGGCCATAGAGCGACGACGTCAGCCGCGGATTGACCTTGAGCGCGGCGTCGAAGTCGACGATGGCGTCCTTGGCCTTGCCGCTCTTGAGATAAAGCAAACCGCGGCTGTCGAGCGCATCGACGAAGCCGGGACGCAGCCGCAGCGCTTCGTTGCAGTCATGAAGCGCGGTCGACAATTCACCGACGACGGTGCGGGTCCAGCAACGATTGTTGAGGGCCTCGACGTCCTTCGGGTTCAGTTTCAGCGTCTCATCGAAATCCTTGATGGCCGCGCTATAGGCGCCCTTGCTGGCATAGACCTGGCCGCGCCGGTACAGCGAATTGACGTCCTTCGGGTTGGCGGCGATCTTGGCGTTCAGCGCCGCGACCGTCGGTTCATGAGCCAGTGACGCGACGCTGGTTTCCGCCGGTTTGACTTCGACGGGCTTCGCTTCGATGGGCTTGACCTCGATAGGCTTGGCTTCAACTGGCTTGGCCTCCGCTGGCTTCGCAGGCTCCGGCTGGGTGGCGACCGCCACCGGCTTCGCCGGTTCGGTCGTGGCTGGCGGCTGCGCCGCCGGTTTGACCTCGGAGACGAGCGGCTTCGGATCGAGCTTGGCGACCTTAGCGCCGGCGACGAAAGCGAAGTCTTCCGCCAGCGACGACGAGATCCACGGCACCTGCTCACTGCGCGAGGCGCGCGTCACGCCGACGCGGGTGCGGTTGAGCGTTTCCTCGGCGGTGAGATCGGGAACGCGGATTTCCTTAAGCAACTCGCCCACGAACAGGCTGCGCTCGGCACCGGAATCGCCGACCACCGAACTCAACGCCGCCGAATACATCACCAGCGAGCCGCTCGGCGCGATCACCGGCGCAAGGCCCGCCGAGAAACTGCGGAACCGGCGCTCGAACGGATTGCGGCGCGAAGCGTCGAGCAGCGCGATCTTCACCCCGGCGCCACGGCTGTTGATCTCGCCGAGAATGGTTTCGAGGCTGAAGCCGTCGCGGCGGACATCCGCCTCGGTCCAGATCTGCGCATCGACCGGCAGGATGTAACTTTGCCGCGCCGACTGGATGCCGAAGCCGCTGAAGAAGATCAGCGCCGCGGTGCCCGGTTTGATCTGGCCATAGAATTTATCGAGGGCGCGACGCATGGCCTCGCCGGAAAGGTTCTCGCCGATCTCGACCTCGAAGCCATCGCGCTTCAATTCATCGGCGATGTCGCGGGCGTCGTTGATCGGCTCTTTCAGCGGCGTTTCGTTGTCGGGGTATTTGGCATTGCCGATGATCAGGGCCAGACGCTCGCCGTCGGCATGGGCCGCGACCACCGGAAGCAGCGGTGTCGCCAGCATCGACAGGGCAGCAAGTAGGGCAATGCGCAATTTCATGAGGCGACGGTCCGCGGAAGAACGAAGGCAAACTGTATTCAGCAACAGGTCCACGACCGTACCCCACGGCATCGCATTTTCAAATAGGACCCCCTTGTTCGTGGAGGCTTCCGGCTGCACCGCGATGCTACGCATCACCCCCCGTGGCAACGAACCGCAGCGCGGGTGAGGGCCCGCGCTGCGTCTGGTGTGGAGAGCGAGCGGACGGCTACTTGGCCGCGTGCTCCTTCTCGGCCACGTTGACGATCTCGACACGGCGATTTTCCGCCGCAAAAGGCTCGGCTGAATTCTTCAGGCCGTCCTTGCCGTAGCCGGATGTCACCAGCAGGTCCGGCGAGACCTTGTAGTTGTCGACAAGGAAGCGCTTCACCGTCTCCGCGCGGCGTTCCGACAGTTTCTGATTGTAGTCGTCGGCGCCCTTCGCGTCGGTATGGCCGCCCAGCATCACCACCGAGCCTTGTAATTCGGGACTGGTGAGTGCCTTGCCGAGGCTGTTGAGCTGCGGCTCGGCGCGTGGCGTCAGGTCAGCCGAGTTGAAATCGAAGTTGATCTCGACGTCGATCTTCGGCCGCTTGGCCGCGATCTCGGCCATTTGTTCACGGTCGCCGAGCGACAGCGACCGGCTCTGCGCGCGCACACGCTGGATAAACGCGGTGTCAGCGTCGTTGAGGTGCGCGCGCGTCGATACGCTGAGGCTGCGGGTCCTCGGCTTCAGACCGTCGATGATCTGCTGCGTCGACAACTCGCCGGCCACGGCCGATTGCAGGACGGGCGACACGACAAAGCCGCCAGTCAGCATTGCGAGGGCGAGGGTGGTGCCCAGATATGTCCGCCGGCTCATCATCTTCATCTCCGTTCGATTGTGAGTGCGATGGCTGCCACTCTAGTCCGCGCGCCGGCAGAGAATGTGATTATGATCACACAAGAAAGAAGTCTGCTTCTGCGGCGCGGGCTGCACCGCAGCCTGCACGGATAGGACGCGATACGGATCGGCAAGGTTCAAAAGCGCAGCGATGGCATGTCATCCGCTACCTTTGACATTTGCGGCGCGGATGGTGTGAATGCGGGCAAGAAACGCAACCAGAGGACGACCCGTGTCACAGACTTACGAAATTTTCGCCATCCGCTACGCGACGATGTCGCCGCGCACGCCGCAGATGAATTTCCTCGCCCCCGATCCGCATGAGACCACGGCGTCCGATCTCGACTACTTCGTCTGGCTGATCCGCGGTGGCGGCCGCGACATTTTGGTGGACACGGGCTTCAACGAGGTCGCGGCGAAAGAGCGCAGCCGCAAGCTGACGGTCAATCCGGTCGATGCGCTGGCGGCATTCGGCGTCAAGGCCGACAGCATCGGCGATGTGGTGGTGACGCATCTGCACTACGACCATGCCGGCAATCTCGACCGCTTCCCCAACGCCCGGTTCCATTTGCAGGACCGCGAGATGAGCTACGCCACCGGGCGCTGCATGTGCCACGGCATGTTGCGGCATCCGTTCTCGGTGGAAGACGTGACCTTGATGGTGCGTCACGTCTACAGCGAGCGCGTCACGTTCCATAAGGGCGAGGGTGAGATCGCGCCCGGCGTGACGCTGCACCATGTCGGTGGCCATTCCGACGGCTTGCAGATCGTCCGGGTGGCGACCGCGCGTGGGCCGGTGGTGCTGGCCTCCGACGCGGCGCATTATTATGCGAACCTGCATCGCCGCAGCCCGTTCCCGATCGTCTACAACGTCGGTGACATGGTGGAGGGCTGGGCCACCGCCGAACGGCTGGCCGGGCATCCCGACCGCGTCATTCCGGGGCACGATCCGCTGGTCTGCGATATCTATCCGCGCGTCAGCGACAAGGCCGACGCCTTCGCGCTGCACGTCGCGCCGTCAAGATCGTTCGCGAAGGCTTAGTACGCCTCGACCTCGCTCATCGGGCGGCTGGCCTGCACCAGATCGAGGCTGTCCTCGATCTTGCCGAGCAGCCGCGCGAATTCCTTGCGCTCCTGCGCCGTCAGGCAGGAGAGGATTTCCTGTTCGCGGCGCAGCAGGCGCGGGATCAGTTCTTCGTAGAGCGCGTGGCCCTTGCGGGTCAGCGCGAGGCGGAACTCGCGGCGGTCCTCGGTGTTTTCCACGCGTTCGATCAGTTCGTGCTCCAGCAGGGACGTGACCGCGCGGCTGATGGTGGACTTATGCGTGCGGGTGCACTGCGCGATGTATTGCGCGCTGCACGCCTCGTTGCGGAAGCCGAGCGTCGCCATCACCCGCCATTCCGGAATGTCGAGGCCATAACGCGCGCGATATTCGCTCGACAGCGCGGCGGAGACCTCGGCGCCGAGCCGGTTCAGCCGGAACGGCACGAACTTGAACAGGTCGAGCTTGGCCAAGAACGGCTCCAAAGTTTCGGTTGACGAACGGGGCGGCAAAGCGTTTAGATAGTTGCAAGTGAGACTATCTCGCGATTGGGATCGGAGCAACAGCCAATTCGGGCAGGGCGGCGGTTTCGGCCGGCGCTCCGGTGGATTGGCCTCGAGGGCGTGTACGGACCGGCATGACGCACCACATCACCCAATTCGGCTATCGCCGCCATCCGGATCAGGACCGCGCGGCGACGGATGCCGCGCATCATCCCGTCGTGGTCGTGGGCGCGGGACCTGTCGGGCTGTCGCTGGCGATCGATCTGGCGCAGCGCGGGGAGCCGGTTGTGCTGATCGACGATGCCGACCGTATCGGCGAAGGCTCGCGCGCCATCTGTTTCTCCAAACGCTCGCTGGAATACTGGGATCGCCTCGGCGTCGGTCAGCGCATGGTCGACAAGGGCGTGGTGTGGAGCGTCGGCAAGATTTTTCACGGTGACCAGCAGCTCTATCAGTTCAATCTGCTGCCGGAAGACGGCCACAAGATGCCGGCCTTCATCAACTTGCAGCAGTATTACGCCGAAGCCTATCTGGTCGATCTGATCCGCGATCTCCCGGCAGTCGATCTGCGCTGGCGTAACAAGGTGACCGCGCTGGAGCAGCGCAACGATCACGTATTGCTCACCATCGAGACGCCGGATGGTCCTTATCGCCTCGCCGCCAACTATGTGGTCGCCGCTGACGGCGCGCGCTCGTCACTGCGCGGCATGGTGGGTGCGGATTTTCACGGTCAGGTGTTCGAGGATCAATTCCTGATCGCCGACGTGAAAATGACCGCGGAGTTTCCCACCGAGCGCTGGTTCTGGTTCGATCCGCCGTTCCATGCCGGCCGTTCGGCGCTGCTGCATCGCCAGCCCGACGATGTCTGGCGCATCGATCTTCAACTGAGCCCCGAGCACGACGCGACGGTGGAGCGTCGGCCCGAGAACGTGCGGCCGCGCATCGCGCGGATGCTGGGACATGACCAGTTCGATTTCGAATGGGTCTCGGTCTACAAATTCCAGTGCCGCCGCATGGATCGCTTCGTTCACGGCCGCGTGCTGTTCGCTGGCGATTCCGCGCATCAGGTGTCGCCGTTCGGCGCGCGCGGCGCCAATTCCGGGCTTGAAGACGCGGAAAACCTCGCGTGGAAGCTGGCGCGCGTGCTCAAGGGCACCTCGCCCGAGGCATTGCTGGAAAGCTATCACATCGAGCGCAGTTTCGCCGCCGATGAGAACATTCGCGAATCGACGCGCTCGACCGATTTCATGGCGCCGGCAACGAAGCAGGAGGCGCGGCTGCGACAGGCGGTGCTGTCGCTCGCCAAGGACACCGAGTTCGGCAAACGCATGATCAATGGTGGGCGGCTGTCGGTGCCGTCGCGCTACGAGACGCCGCTGTCGACGCCGGATGCCGACGCCTGGAGCGGCGGCCCGGTGCCGGGGACCTCGATGCCGGATGCTCCGCTCAAGACGCGCGAAGGTGGCGACAAGTTTCTCACCGAGGCATTCACCGCGCTCGGCAAGGAATTCACTCTGATGCAGTTCGCCAATAGCGGCGCGACGACCTTGCCCCAGGCCGTGAAAGAGATCCGGATCGGCGGCGATGGTTTCAATGACGACGCCGGCACCGCGCAAGCGCGTTACGACGCGCAGCCCGGCACCGCCTATCTGCTGCGGCCCGACGGCTATGTCGCCGCGCGCTTCCGCACGCCGACCCGCGACGCCGTCGAAGCCGCGATGAACCGCGCCTGCGCGATCAGTTGAGGGATATGATGCCGTTATCGACCGCTTCGAATTTCGCCAAGCCCGACGACGCGTTCCGCGCCATCGTCGAGGCGCATCGCGGCCTCGACGAGGAACAGAGCGCCGCGTTCGACGCCGCGCTGGTGCTGATCCTCGCCAATCACATCGGCGATATCGACGTGCTGCGCGAAGCGGTTGAACTCGGCAGGCGGCGCATCGTCGCGGACGTGCAATCGCAACACAAATCGTAACTGAAGAGCGAACGAGAGAGTTTGAACGATATGGCTAAAGGTTTCGCGTCCACCACCGACATGGCCGAGAAGAAGGTCACCTTCTCCGAGATCGGCACCGATCTGTATGCCTTCACCGCCGAGGGCGATCCGAACTCCGCGGTGATTGTCGGCGACGACGGCTGCATCGTGTTCGACGCTCAGGCGACGCCGGCGATGGCCAACAAGGTGATCGAGCGCGTCAAGACCGTCACCGACAAGCCGATCAAGTATGTCGTGCTGTCGCATTACCACGCGGTGCGTGTGCTTGGTGCGTCGGCCTATCACGCGCAGGGCATCATCGCCTCGCAGGAGACGTATCGCCTGGTTGAGGAGCGCGGCCAGCAGGATTGGGATTCCGAATACGGCCGCTTCCCGCGCCTGTTCCAGGATGCCGCCAGCATTCCCGGCCTGACCTGGCCGACGCTGACCTTCGAGGGCGAAATGTCGATCTATCTCGGCAAGCGCGAGGTGCGGCTGATGCAACTCGGCGCCGGCCACACCTCCGGCGATATCGTCGCCTGGGTGCCGGATGCGGAGGTGATGTTCTCCGGCGACCTGATCGAATATCACTCCGCTTGCTACTGCGGGGACGCGCATTTGCGCGAGTGGCCGATGACCTTGAACGAGATCCGCGAGTTCAACCCGAAGGCGATCGCGCCGGGCCGTGGCGACGCGCTGAAGGGCCTTGAAACGACGCGAGAAGCCATCGCCATGACGCGCGATTTCGTCTCGACGCTCTACGGCGCGGCGGAAATCTCCGTCGCCAAGGGCCGCACCCTCAAGGAAACGATGGCGGCGACCCGCGAGGTGATGGACCCGAAGTTTTCAAGCTTCGCGATCTACGAACACTGCCTGCCGTTCAACGTCTCGCGCGCTTTCGACGAGGCGTCGGGCATCGACGATCCGGTGATCTGGACCGACAAGCGCGACCGCGAAATGTGGGCCGCGCTGCAAGGCTGACGTATTCGTCATTGCGAGGAGCGAGAGCGACGAAGCAATCCAGAAGCCACACGTGAAGAGCTGGATTGCTTTGCTGCGCTCGCAATGACGTTCAGAGCGATTTTGAAATCTCGCGAGCCAATGGGAGAGTGAGATGAACATCAACACCGCACCCAACAGTTTGAAACAGGGCACCGCCGGCGTGACGCCGGGTTATATGTCCGGCTTCGGCAACAGTTTTGAGACCGAGGCTTTGCCCGGCGCGTTGCCGATCGGCCGCAACTCGCCGCAACGCTGCGCTTACGGGCTCTATGCCGAGCAGTTGTCGGGCTCGCCCTTCACTGCGCCGCGCGGCTCGAACGAGCGCTCGTGGCTCTATCGCATTCGTCCGTCGGTGAAGCACTCCGGCCGCTTCACCAAAATCGATCCGATGCTGTGGCGCACCGCGCCGTGCTTCGAAGACGACATGCCGATCTCCCAGTTGCGCTGGGACCCGACGCCGATGCCGATGGAGGAATTGACCTTCGTGCAGGGCGTGCAGACCATGACCACGGCGGGCGATGCCAACACCCAGGCCGGCATGGCGGCGCATGTCTATCTCATCACCAGGTCGATGGTGGATCAGCACTTCTACAATGCCGACGGCGAGATGATGTTCGTGGCGCAGCAGGGCGATCTGCGCTTCGTCACCGAATTCGGCCGTATCGACATCGAGCCCGGCGAGATCGCGGTGATCCCGCGTGGCGTCAAATTCCGCGTCGAGATTCCGAACGGCCCGGCGCGCGGCTATCTGTGCGAGAACTACGGCGGCGCCTTCACCTTGCCGGAGCGCGGGCCGATCGGCGCAAACTGTCTCGCCAATTCGCGCGACTTCCTCACGCCGGTCGCGGCCTATGAGGACAAGGACACGCCGACCGAGCTTTACGTGAAGTGGGGCGGCGCGCTCTACATGACCAGGCTGCCGCATTCGCCCATCGACGTGGTGGCGTGGCACGGCAACTACGCGCCGTACAAATACGACCTGCGCACCTTCTCGCCGATCGGCGCCATCGGCTTCGATCATCCCGATCCGTCGATCTTCACGGTCTTGACCTCGCCGTCGGAAACCGCCGGAACCGCCAATATCGATTTCGTCATCTTCCCGGAGCGCTGGATGGTGGCGGAGAATACCTTCCGGCCGCCGTGGTATCACATGAACATCATGAGCGAGTTCATGGGCCTGATCTACGGCGTCTACGACGCCAAGCCGCAGGGTTTTGTGCCGGGCGGCATCAGCCTGCACAACCAGATGCTGCCGCATGGGCCGGACCGCGAGGCGTTCGATCACGCCTCCAACGGCGAGTTGAAGCCGGTCAAGCTCACCGGCACGATGGCCTTCATGTTCGAAACCCGCTTCCCCCAGCGCGTCACCAAGCACGCGGCGACCTCCGGCACCTTGCAGGACAACTACGCCGACTGCTGGAACGGGCTGGAAAAGAAGTTCGATCCGAACAAGCCGTAGCTCTTGTTTCCCTCTCCCCTTGCGGGAGAGGGTGCCCGAACGAAGTGAGGGCGGGTGAGGGGTAGCCTTCGCCAAGCCACGACCCCTCACCCGGTTTCTCACTCCGTTCGAAACCACCCTCTCCCGCAAGGGGAGAGGGTATGTCCGTTTCCTGTCAAAGGCCGCTCAGCACCATGTCCCACCCCAACGATCCGAAGCTGAAATCCTTTATCGATGTCGCGGCTGACTCGGATTTTCCGATTCAGAACCTGCCCTACGGCGTATTCTCGACGCCGACTTCGGCGCAAAAGCGCGTCGGCGTCGCCATCGGCGAGTTCGTGCTCGATCTCGCGGCACTGGAATCCGAAGGATTGTTGAAGGTGGGGGAAGGCGTGTTCGCGCAGGGCGGGCTCAACGCCTTCATGGCGCTCGGCCCGAAAACATGGACCGCCACGCGGGCGCGGATCAGCGAGTTGCTGCGCCACGACACCGCGACGCTGCGCGACAACGCCGCCTTGCGCAAGCGCGCGCTGCTGCCTCGCAACGAGGTGCAGTTGCACATGCCGTTCGCGGTGGCGGGCTACACCGATTTTTATTCGTCGAAGGAACACGCCACCAATGTCGGCATCATGTTTCGCGGCAAGGACAATGCCTTGCAGCCGAACTGGCTGCATATCCCGATCGCCTATAACGGCCGCGCCTCCACCGTCGTCGTCAGCGGCACGCCGATCATCCGGCCGCAAGGGCAGTTGAAGCCGCCATCGGCCGATGCGCCGACATTCGGCCCGTGCAAGCGGCTGGACTTCGAGTTGGAGATGGGCGTCGTAGTCGGCGGCGCGTCGCAGATGGGCCATATGCTGACCGAGGCGCAGGCGGCCGAGATGATCTTCGGCTTCGTGCTGCTCAACGACTGGAGCGCGCGCGATATCCAGCAGTGGGAATACGTGCCGCTCGGCCCGTTCCAGGCCAAGGCGTTCGGCACCTCGATCAGTCCGTGGGTGGTGACGCGCGAGGCTCTGGAGCCTTTCCGTGTTGCAGGGCCGACGCAAGATCCGACGCCGCTGCCGTATTTGCAGCAGAAGGGCGCCAACAACTACGATCTCAATCTCGATGTCGAGCTGCGCGCCGATGGCGCGAAGGACTACGCGCAGATCGCGCGCACCAACTTCAAGTACATGTACTGGTCATCGGTGCAGCAGCTCGTGCATCACGCCTCCGGCGGTTGCGCGATGAATGTCGGCGACCTGCTCGGCTCCGGCACCATCTCCGGCCCGGAGAAGGACCAGCGCGGCAGCTTGCTCGAAATCTCGTGGAACGGCAGCGAGCCGATCGATCTACCGGGCGGTGTCAAACGCACCTTCTTCGAAGACGGCGACTCGCTGTCGATTCGCGGCTGGTGCCAGGGCGACGGCTACCGCGTCGGCTTCGGCGAAGTCGAAGGCACGATTCTGCCCGCGAAGGAGTAGGACTCTGTCGTAAGCAACGCGTTATGTTGCCGTCAGGCCCGGGCTTGTCCCGGGCATCCACGCTCTTCACATAGCATCGGCTTAGGACGTGGATGGCCGGGACAAGCCCGGCCATGACGACCTGAGAGAGTGATTGTTTCTTACCTCGCCCGCACATTCCGCAGCGGCAGTTTCGTCGTCGCCTTCAGGCGGTCGAGCACGATCGACGAGCGCACATGCGCGACGCTGGGGTGCGGCATCAGCACGTTGTTGACGATGTCGGACAGACTCTTCAAATCGCGCAGGATGATCTTCAGCAAATAATCCGCGTCGCCGGTGAGCGAATAGGCTTCCTGCACATCGTCGACCCGCTGCACCAGATCGCGAAAATGTTTGGCGTTGTCGGGCGAGTGCGTCGCCAGCGTGATGTGGACGAACGCCACCACGTTGAAGCCGAGCCGCTCGGCGGCGAGGTCGGCATGGTAGCCGGCGACGATTCCGTCCTCCTCCAGCCGGGTGCGGCGGCGCGAGCATTGCGAGGCCGACAGCCCCACCGCGTCGGCGAGTTGCTGGTTGGTCAGCCGGCCGTCGTCCTGCAACGCCGCCAGCATTTTCAGGTCGAAGCCATCGACATCGATCATGCATGAATCTCCGAATGATGCATGGTTTGTGCGCATTGTTCCGGAAATCTCCTTCGATTGCACGCCTTTTGCACGGAAATCAGCGGATAATGGCTAAAATCCAGCATGGAGGTTCCGCCATGGGTCCGTTCCCGCACGACGCGCCGCCCGCCACCGTTTCCGCCGACAATCCGATGGGCACCGACGGTTTTGAGTTCGTCGAATATGCCCACCCCAATCCGCAAGAGCTGCACGCGCTGTTCAGGCTGATGGGCTTCGCCCCGGTGGCGCGGCACAGGACCAAGGCGATCACGGTTTATCGTCAGGGCGACATCAACTATCTGGTCAACGAGGCGGCCGGCACTCACGGTTTCGAGTTCGTCGCCGCGCACGGCCCCTGCGCGCCGTCGATGGCGTTCCGCGTGGTCGATGCGCAGCAGGCTTACGCGCGCGCCCTTGCGCTCGGTGCGGAGCCGGCTGGCGTGGACGCGGCGGGCAAGACGTTAGATGTGCCGGCGATCAAGGGCATCGGCGGCAGCCTTCTTTATTTCGTCGATCGCTATGGCGCGAAGGGCTCGGCCTACGATGCCGAATTCGAATGGCTCGGCGCGCGCGATCCGCGTCCGCGCGGCGCGGGGCTGTTTTATCTCGATCACCTCACCCACAACGTGCATCGCGGCCGCATGGATGTGTGGACCGGCTTTTACGAAAAGCTGTTCAACTTCCGCCAGATTCGTTTCTTCGATATCGAGGGTCGCGCTTCGGGCCTGTTCTCGCGGGCGCTGACCAGCCCCGACGGCAAGATCCGGATTCCGATCAACGAGGACGCCGGCGATGCCGGTCAGATCGAGGAATATCTGAACACATATCGCGGCGAGGGCATCCAGCACATCGCTTGCGGCGTGCGCGATATCTACCAGACCATCGAGCGGCTGCGTGCCGATGGCCTGCCGTTCATGCCGTCGCCGCCGGAGACGTACTTCGAGAAGATCGACGCGCGGCTGCCGAAGCACGGCGAGGACGTCGCGCGCTTGCAGAAGAACGGCATCCTGATCGACGGCGAGGGCGTGGTCGACGGCGGCCACACCAAGGTGCTGCTGCAAATCTTCTCGGCCAACGCCATCGGGCCGATCTTCTTCGAATTCATCCAGCGCAAGGGCGACGACGGCTTCGGCGAAGGCAACTTCAAGGCGCTGTTCGAGTCGATCGAGGAAGACCAGATCCGTCGCGGCGTGCTGCCGCTCAAGGGCGCGGCGTAGATTAGCAGGAGTCGTCCCCGCGCAGGCGGGGCCCCAGACTCCGCAGCAGTCTTGATACCGAAAGTGCCCGCGGACCGAGCCTACGATCATCATCGAGGCCAGGGGTAATGGGTCCCCGCCTGCGCGGGGACGACCATCTTGTGTTATGCATCTATCCAAAAACTGACGTCGGTCGAACGATCAGGATAACGCCCGACGTCGCGCTTACTTCCCGCCCCACGCCTTCACGAGATCGCCGAGGTCCGCCGTCACCGGCTCGCGCACGTTCGAGGGTGTGCGGGAGAAGCGCGGCGCGGGGGCGGGCTGCGGGATGCCGTGGCGGGTGATGAACACCTCGCGCGCTTGCATGTGCGGATGCTGTGTCGCCTCGCTCATGGTCAGGATCGGTGCGAAGCAGACGTCGGAGCCTTCCATGATGGCGCACCACTCGTCGCGGGTCTTGTTCTTGAACACGGCGGTGAGTTTTTCCTTCAGCGCCGGCCAGCCCTTGGCATCCATCTGTGCGTCGTAGGCGGCGTCGTCGAGGCCCGCGAGCTTGCGCAGCAGCGCGTAGAACTGCGGCTCGATCGAACCGATGGAGACGAACTGGCCGTCCTTGCATTCATAGACGCCGTAAAAGTGCGCGCCGCCGTCCAGCATGTTGCTGTTGCGCTCCTCGCGCCAGCGGCCGATGGCGGTCATGTCGAAGAACATCGACATCAGCGAGGCCGCACCGTCGCACATCGCGGTGTCGACCACCTGGCCCTTGCCGGATTTGCCGGCCTCTACCAGCGCCGCCAGCACGCCGACGACGAGATAGAGCGCGCCGCCGCCGAAGTCGCCGACGAGGTTGAGCGGCGGCACCGGCTTGTCCTTGCCGCCGATCGCGGCCAGCGCCCCGGTGATCGAGATGTAGTTGATGTCGTGGCCGGCGGCGCAGGCCAGCGGGCCGGTCTGGCCCCAGCCGGTCATGCGGCCGTAGACGAGGCGCGGATTACGCGCCAGCACCACGTCGGGGCCGAGCCCGAGCCGTTCCATCACGCCGGGGCGGAAGCCTTCGATCAGTGCGTCGGCGTTGCTGAGCAGATCGAGCGCCTGCGCGATCGACGCCTTGTCCTTGAGGTCGAGCTCGACCACCTTGCGGCCGCGCCCCGACACCGACTTCATGTTCTTGTTGGCGCCGACGCGGTCGAGCGTGATGACCTCCGCGCCCATGTCGGCCAGCATCATGCAAGCGAACGGGCCGGGGCCGATGCCGGCGAACTCGACGATGCGCACGCCCTTCAGCGGGCCGGTGGCCGGTTGCGATGCGGCGCTGGTCTGCGGGTCACGCGTTGTCACGGTGTCGGTCACGTTCACTCCCTGATAATCGATGGCGGACACGCCTCGCGTCCCGCTCGGATTGATTGTCGGCCCTGATGGCCTGTCGCACAAGCCGTGTTCTGGCGGCAACGCCGCGCGTGCTCAAGCGGCGGAACCGCATACAGGGATTGCGAAGACGCGCATTCAATTCCTTGTCGCGAAAATCCGCAGCGAAATCCCCGCAAACTGCCCTTCGCAACCGCGAAGCGATGCGGTGCATGCACCCCACGGGTGCGGTCATCATGTTTGCTCCCTGCGACAATTCTGCATAGTGTCCCTCGCATCATGGATGGCGTTCGAAGCTGGAGTTCGAGGTGATCGACAAGCGCGTGAAGACGGTGGAGGACGCCGTCGCCGGCGTCCGCGACGGGGCAACGGTATTGGTGGCAGGGTTCGGCATCGTCGGCGTCGCCGATCATCTGCTGGAGGCGCTGCACGATCAGGGCGCGAAGGAACTCACCATCGTCGCCAACAATTCCGGCAACGGCGATTACGGGCTGGCGCGGCTGATCAATTCCGGCCGCGTGCGCAAGGTGATCTGCTCCTATCCGCGTTCGGGCGATTACAGCGCCTTCCTCAACGCCTACAAGGCGAAGAGCCTCGAACTCGAACTGGTGCCACAGGGCACCATCAGCGAGCGGATGCGCTGCGCGGCCGCCGGCCTCGGCGGTTTCTTCTCGCCGGTGTCGGCGCACACCAAGCTGGCGGACGGCAAGGAAACCCGCGAGATCGACGGCCGGCTGCACGTGTTCGAGAAGCCGTTGCGCGGCGACGTCGCGCTGCTGAAAGCCAACAAGGCCGATCGCTGGGGTAACCTGACCTATTTGAAGTCGGCGCGGAATTTCAATCCGGTGATGGCGATGGCCGCCGAATTGTCTATCGTCGAGGTCGATGAGATCGTCGAACTCGGCAGTCTCGATCCGGAAGCGGTGGCGACGCCGGGGGTGTTCGTCGATCGCGTCGTCGCTGTGGGAGCAAACGCATGACAGCACCAGCTTACACCCGCCTCTCACGCGAGCAGATGGCCTGGCGCGCCGCGCAGGATTTGCCGGACGGCTGCTTCGTCAATCTCGGCATCGGCATTCCGACGCTCGCCGCGAGCTACGTGCCAGGCGATCGCGAGGTGATCTTCCACAGCGAGAACGGCGTGATTGGTCTCGGCCCGAAGCCGAAGCCCGGCGAGGAAGATCCCAACATCACCGATGCGGGGAAGAATCTCTCCACGCTGATCACCGGCGGTTGCTACGTGCATCACGCCGACGCGTTCCTGATGATCCGCGGTGGGCATCTCGATGTCAGCCTGCTCGGCGCGTTCGAAGTGTCGGAAGTAGGCGACCTCGCCAACTGGACCACGGAAGACCCGGCGTTTCCACCCGGCGTCGGCGGCGCGATGGACCTCGCGGTCGGCGCGCGCGAAATCCGCGTGCTGATGGCGCACACCCACAAGAGCGGTTCGCCGCGCATCCTGAAACGCTGCTCGCTTCCGCTCACCGCGCCCGGCGTGGTCAAGCGCATCTACACCGATCTGGCGGTGATCGACGTGACCCCGAAAGGCCTCGTGGTGCTGGAAATGATTCCCGGCATGACGCTGGAGCTTCTGCAAACGATGACCGAGCCGAAGTTGCACCTCGCGGAGAGCTGGCAAGCACTCGCCCCGCCGCAGGCGAAAGCGGCGTAAGGCTTCTCTTTTCCACAACAACAGACTGCGTCATGGCCGGGCTTGTCCCGGCCATCCACGTTCTTCTTGCAGAATTTGTTTAGAGCATGATTTGCCGAGGCGGAATCGTGGAGGCCGTCACCCTGAGGTGCTGTCGCGCCGCGACAGCCTCGAAGGGCGACGGCGGCGATCCTTCGAGGCTCGCTTCGCTCGCTCCTCAGGATGACGACACGCGCTTTAATTAAAGCCGATCACGTTCTAAGACGTGGATGCCCGGGACAAGCCCGGGCATGACGACGTCTCTAGGGTCTCGCTCGAAAGCTCTTTTGCGCAGCCGTGCAACACGAAAATCGTCGTCCCCGCCTGCGCGGGGACGACATTGTAATTGTGGCAGCATCGCGCGTCCCACGAACGTCATTCGTGTTTATGATTTTCCTACCCGATGCTTCTGCGGCAGCGGCTTGTCGTCGTCGAGTAGGATGCGTTCGGCGGCGCCGTCGAGGTCGTCGTATTGGCCGCTGCGCATCGCCCACATGAAGGCGGCGAGGCCGGCGAGCCCGAGGCCGAGCGCGATCGGCACCAGATAAAGAAAATCGGTCATGCGCCTCTCCCTGTCACAGGTTGCGCAACGAGGTGAGTGGTCGGAGTGCGCGCGGCGCGGCGGTTGCGTTTGACGCCGCGCAACCGCAACGCATTAGCGATGACGATCACTGAGGAGGACGACATCGCCACCGCTGCGATCAGTGGCGTCACGTAACCGAGAACCGCTATCGGCACCGCGATCACGTTATATCCAATCGCCAGCGCGAGGTTTTGTTGCACCAGCCGCGCGGCATTTCGCGCGATGCCGATGGCTTCGGGAACCGCGCGCAGGCTTTCATGCAGGAACACCAGATCGGCGGCGTTGCGGCCGACGTCGGCGGCGGAGGCGGGCGCCATCGACGCATGCGCGGCGGCGAGCGCCGGCGCGTCGTTCAAGCCGTCGCCGACCATCAGCACGCGACGGCCGCTCGATTCGATGGCGCTGACGCGTGCCACCTTGCCGGCGGGCGTGACTTCGGAGAGGTGTTGCGCGCCGAGATCGCCGGCAATTCTGCGCACCGCTTCGTCGCGGTCGCCCGACAGCACCTCGACGGCGAAGCCGTTGTTGGTCAACTCCGCGATGGTTTCGCGAGCGCCGTCCCGCAACCGGTCCTCGAAGGCAAAGCGCGCTACGGATTGCCCGTCGCGCGATAGCACGACGTTGGCACTATCAGTAATGTCGTCGTCGGATTGCGACAGCGCCCAGCTTGCGCGGCCGAGGCGATAGATATGTGTGCCGATGCGCGCTTCCAGTCCCGCGCCGGGGATTTCCGCCACTGCGCCAGCATCGAGCGGCGATGCGATGGTCGCGCCCGCCGCCGCCAGCGCGCGGGAATAGGGATGGCGCGAATGCGTCGCCATTGCCGCCGCGATGCCGAGCGCGTCGGTGTCGACCGATTCCGGATGCAGCAGGCGCGGCTGGCCCAGCGTCAGCGTGCCGGTCTTGTCGAACACCACGGTGTCGATCTCGGCGAGCCGTTCCAGCGCACCGCCGTCCTTCAGCAGCATCCCGCGTTCGAACAGTCGCCGTGCCGCCATCACCTGTACCATCGGCACTGCGAGGCCGAGCGCGCAGGGACAGGTGATGATCAGCACTGCAATTGCAATGGTCACCGCGCGATGCAGGTCGCCGGTGGCGATCAGCCAGCCGATCATGGTGAGCAACGCGGCGGCGTGCACCACCGGCGCATAGAGTCGCGAGGCGCGGTCGGCGATGCGGCGATAGGCGGAGCGGCCGGCTTCCGCCGTCTCCATCAGCCGCATCATCTCGGCGAGGAAGGAGTCGCGCGCGACGGCGGTGGCGATAAGCGTCAGTGGACCGGTGAGGTTCAACGTGCCGGCCTGCAACTCAGCGCCGTCTGTCACCGGCACCGGCGCGCTTTCGCCGGTCAGCAGCGAACGGTCGATGTCGGATTGGCCGCTGGTGACACGGCCGTCCACCGGCACGCGCTCGCCCGCCGCCAGCAGGATGGTCATGCCGATCTGGATGTCGTTCACCGGCAGATAGACGTTGCTGCCGTCCGGCTGCGCCACCAGCGCGCCGCGCGCCGCGAGTTGCGCGAGGCCCTTCACGGCGGTGCGCGCGCGTTCGCGCATCAGATGATCCAGCGTGCGGCCGATCAAGAGGAAGAACAGCAGCGTTACCGACGCATCGAAATAGGCGTGCGCGCCGTGGTGAAATGTTTCGTAGAGGCTGAGCCCGAACGCCATCGTCACGCCGATCGAGATCGGCACGTCCATGTTGGTGCGGCCATGCTTGAGCGCGCTCCACGCCGAACGGAAGAACACGCGGCCGGAATAGGCCAGCGCTGGCAGCGCGATCAGCGCCGAGATCGCGTGGAACAGATCGCGCGTGCTGGCGTCGGCGCCGGCCCACACCGAGACCGACAGCAGCATGATGTTACTGGCGGCGAAGCCGGCCACCGCCAGCGCACGCAGCAGTTCGCTGAGTGTATTGTCCTTGCGTTCGGCGCTGGGATCGAACAGGTGCGCGTCGTAACCGATGCCGCGCAGCGTCTCGACGAACGGCGGCGGCGTGGCGCTGTCGTGCCAGCGGATGGTGGCGCGCTTGCTGGAGAGGTTCACGCGCGCTCCCTCGACGCCGGGCAGTGCGTTGAGGGCGCGCTCGACCGTCTGGATGCAGCCGCCGCAATGCATCGCCGGCACCGAGAGGTCGGTCTGGCGCAGGCCGTCGCCGACGTCGCGGCTCGCCAGCCGCACTTCTTCAGCGCGGTTGGCGGCGATGTCGCCGCTGGTCAGTTCAACGCCGGGTGCGCAACAACTCATCGCACGCTCCACACGCGCCGGCCGTTGCTATTGAGCGAACGGCCGTCACGCGATCAGTCCTTCACGGCACGATAGGCGTGCCAGGTGCCGTGGCCGAGCACGGGAAACACCACGATCAATCCGAGCAGGCCGGTGGCGATGCTCAACAGGATCAGCGCCAGCATGATCGCGGCCCAGGTCAGCATCGCCGACATGTTGTGCCAGACCAGCGCCATGCTTGAGCCCATCGCGGTCAGCGAATCGACGCGCTTGTCGAGCTGCATCGGGATCGAGAAGGCGCTGATGCCGAACGAGAACGCCGCGAACAGCGCGCCCACCGCGCTGCCGACGATCAGCATCGCCCAGCCGGTCGGCGTGCCGAACAGCATCGGCGCGATGTGGTTGAGGCCGGGAAACGGCACCAGCCCGAAGAACAGCGCGTAGACGATCACCGCG
>JAFKKL010000261.1 GCA_017305595.1 Hyphomicrobiales bacterium
GCCTGTATCCACTTTTCACTCACATACCCGGCCTCAAGGTTGTTATTCCGTCATCACCCTATGAAGCCAAGGGCCTGCTGATCGAAGCGATCCGCGACAACGATCCGGTCATATTCTTTGAGCACAAGGTTCTTTACGACATCGAAGAAGATGTGCCGGATGAGGCCTATACGATCCCATTCGGCGAAGCGAACATCACGCGTGAGGGGCGGGATGTGACGGTCGTTGCCTTTGGCCGTATGGTCAGCTTTGCCAACACCGCCGCGGATGAACTCAAACGCGAAGGTATTTCGGTGACTGTCATCGATCCGCGTACGACCTCGCCGCTTGATACGGAAACGATCCTCGAAAGTGTTTCCGCAACCGGGCGCCTTGTGGTCGTAGACGAAGCACATCCACGTTGCTCGATGGCTGCCGATATTGCGCGTCTCGTTGCTGAAGAGGGGTTCAAAGACCTGAGGGCACCGATCCGCACGGTGACGTCGCCGTTGGGGTCGAGCTGCACGTTGGCAGTTTCCTCGCCCATGGTGCCGCAGACCTCGACATAGCTGGCGAGCCCGATGCCGCGCACCAGCCCCTGCTTCTTCGCGGCCTTGGCGCGCTTGGAAAAGCCCTTCCAGTCTCCGATCTCCATCGCGCGCTTCATGTGCGCGGCGAAGTCGCCGGAATCGTAAACCTTGCCGGTCGCGGTCTTGTAGGGCAGCGCGCGCGGTGCGATGAAGTTCTTCAAACGGATCGCATCCGGCGTCACGCCGAGTTTTCGCGCGGCCGCATCGACCAAACGCTCGACCACGTAAGCGGCTTCCGGCCGCCCGGCGCCACGATAGGCATCGACCGGCACGGTATTGGTGAACACTGTGCGGATGCGACAGTGGAAGGCCTGAATGTCGTAGAGCCCCGGCAGCATCCCGGCGCCGCCATGCGGGATGTAAGGCCCAAAGGTCGACAGATAACCGCCCATGTCGCCGATCAGATCGACGTCCATGCCGAGAAACTTGCCGTCCTTGCGCAGCGCCATCCGCGCGGTGGTGACGTTGTCGCGGCCCTGCGAGTCGCCCATGAAGTGGTCGGCGCGCTCGGCGGTCCAGCGCACGCTCTTCTTCAGCTTGCGCGAAGCAACCGCGATCAGCGCGTATTCGCGATAGGGAAACAGTTTCGTGCCGAAACCGCCGCCGACATCCGGGCAGATCACCCGCATGTTCTCGACCGGCATGTGCAGAATGTTCTGGCACAGGATATCGCGCAAACGATGGCTGCCCTGGCTGCCGATAGTCAGCGTCAGATGATCGCGCTTGGCGTCGTATTCGCACACCGCCGCGCGCGTCTCCATGTAATTGGTGACGATGCGCGGATTGACGATGGAAATTTCCGCGACTGCATCAGCGTTTGCGAAAGCAGCTTCCGCCGCCGCCTTGTCGCCGATGCCGACATCGAACAGCACGTTGTCCGGAAACTGCGGCCACACCGCCGGGGCGCCCTTCTTCACCGCATTGGCCGCGCCGACTACCGCAGGCAGCGGCGTCCATTCAACCGCAACCGCTTCGATGGCGTCACGCGCGTGTGCGAGGGTATCCGCCACCACGAAAGCCACCGCATCGCCGACATGGCGCACTTCGCCCTGCGCGAGGATCGGATAAGGCGGCGCGGTGAACGGGTTGTCCGGCAGATTGAACAGGCACGGCAGACCGCCGAGATCCTTGATGTCATCGGCAGTCAGGATCAGCGCAACGCCGGGCAGCGCGCGGGCCTGCGTCGCGTCAATCTTGAATTTGGCATGGGCATGCGGCGAGCGCAGCATCAAGGCATGCATCGCCGGGGCCGGCGCGTGATCATCGGTGTAGCGACCTCGGCCGCGCACCAGCGCATCGTCTTCCTTGCGGCGCGCGCTTTGCCCAACGCCAAACTTCACCGGGGCCGTATTGATCTGTGCCATGGTTGCTCCCACTGCAATTTGGATTGAATCTACATTGCAGGGCGGCGCTGGCAACTTCAATTTCGCGTCAGGACCGGATCAGGGCACGCAACCCGCTGCGACCAAATAGCGCCAATACCACAACACCATAGACGATGACTCCTGTGATCATCAGGAGGAGGAGCATGGTTTCGTCACGAAATGCGCTCAATTGCGCAAGATATCCGCCTGCCACATGCACCGTCAGCCAAAATGCGACGGCGAGCACGATTCCCGCGACGGCGAACTTCAGCAGCGACAGGCCGAAACGGCGGTCGAGTTCGAGGTAGCCAGCCCGAATCGCGAAGCCGAGCACCAGCAGTAAATTGACCCAGGCGCCGATAGCAGTCGCCAGCGCAAGGCCGACCTGCGCCAGCGACCCCATCAATGCCACCTTGAGCAGAAGATTGACGGCAATTCCGGTCAGCGACGCTTTCACCGGCGTCGCGGTGTCCTTGCGCGCATAAAACGTCGCGACCGCGCTGCGGATCAAGACGAAGGGCAGCAGCCCTACCGCATAGGCAGCCAGGGTCGCGCCGGCGGCGGCGGCATCGGCCGCGGAGAACGCGCCACGCGCGAACATCGCCCGCATGATGACATCGGGCACAGTCAGGAACGCCGCGACGAACGGCACCGCGAACAACAACGTGAATTCGAAGGCACGGCGCTGCGCCGCCGTCGCACCGGCATGATCGCCTGCGGTCAGCCGCCGCGACATCTCCGGCAACAATACCGTGCCAATGGCGATGCCGATGACGCCGATCGGCAATTGATTGAGACGATCGGCATAATACAGCGCCGACAACGCGCCGGCGGCAAGAAACGTGGCGATGATGGTATCGGCAAACATCGCCAGTTGGGTACCCATCGAGCCGACGGTTGCCGGACCGAGCGCGCGAAAGAAGCCGCGCACGTCGGCATCGAGCGTCGGCCGCGTCAGGCGCGGCAGCAGCCCCTGCTTCGCGGCGTCGCCGGCCAGCAGAAAATATTGCAGGAAGCCGGAGATCAGCACGCCCCACGCGGCCGCATGTCCGGCGTCCGGGAAGAACGCGGCGAGCGCCAGCGTCGCCATCATCGACAGGTTGAGGAAAATGGGCGCGGCGGCGGCGCTGGCGAAGCGCTGCGCGACGTTGAGCATACCGCCGTACAGCGTCACCAGCGTGATCAGCAGCAGATAGGGAAAGGTGATCCGCGTCAGCGAAATCGCGAGCTCGCCGCGCTCCGGATCGTGCACGAAGCCGGGCGCCAATAGCGCGATCACCTGCGGCATGAATAGCCATGCGACCGCAAGCAGAAGTATCTGCGAGGCCAGCAGCAGCGTGAAGATACGGTTGGCGAACAGATGCGCGGCATTCGGCCCGCCGCTGCCGCTGACATGCGCATAGGCCGGCACAAACGCGGCGTTGAAGGCGCCTTCGGCAAAGATCGCGCGGAAATGGTTGGGAAGCCGTAGCGCCACGAAAAAGGCGTCGGCCATCGGCCCTGCACCGAGAATGGCGGCGAGCATGATGTCGCGCGCGAACCCGGTGACGCGCGACAACAGGGTAAAGCCGCCGACGGTGAAGATTCGCCTGAGCATCAGCCGCTTCTACAGCATCGCGCGACGGGGCAAAACGGCTAACTCAGCCGGACACCGCGTCGCGCACCGCCGCGATGACGCGGGCCTGGGTCGGTTCATCGAGATAGGGATGCATCGGCAAGCTGATGACATCGGCCGACAACGCCTCACTGACGGGCAAGCCGCCGTCCGCGACCGGAAAATGCCGATAAGCGGTCTGCTGATGCATCGACTTCGTGTAGTAGACCGCCGTCGGGATGCCGCTGGCCTTCAACGCGGCGGCGAAACCGTCGCGGTTGCCCTTCGGCAAACGAATGGTGTACTGCGCCCAGACCGACAGATTACCGGCCGCAACCCGCGGCACCGTGACCATATTGCCGAGGCCGCGCGCGTAGCGCTCCGCCACCACGTTGCGGGCCGCAATCTCGTCCTCGAAGATCGTCAGCTTTTGCAACAGCACCGCCGCCTGCATGGTGTCGAGCCGCCCGGTCAGCCCGAGACGAATGTTGTCGTACTTGTCCGAGCCCTGCCCGTGCACGCGGATGCTGCGCAGAACTTCCGCGAAATCCGCGTCGTCGGTGAAGATGGCGCCGCCGTCGCCATAACAGCCGAACGGCTTGGCCGGAAAAAAGCTGGTAGCCATAATGTTGCCGATGCCACCGAGCCGCCGGCCCTTGTAGGTGGCGCCGAAAGACTGCGCGGCGTCATCAAGCACGAACAGCCCTTCGGCCTCGGCCACCGCAGCAATCGCATCGTGATCGGCGCTCTGGCCGAACAGATCGACGGCGACAATCCCCTTCGGCCGCAATCCGGCGCGGCGCGCCGCCACGAGTCCCTGTTTGAGCGATGCGACGTCCATGTTGAAGGTCGTCGCATCGACATCAACGAACACCGGCGTTGCGCCAGTCAGCGCCACGCTCTCGCCGGTAGCGCAGAATGTGAAGGACGGGCAAAGCACCGCGTCGCCGGCACCGACGCGCTTGCCCATCAGCACCATCAACAGCGCATCGGTGCCGCTGGCGCAGGAAACGACATGCTTCGCGCCGGCAAAGGTGGCGAGTTTCTGCTCAAGCTCCATGACTTCCGGCCCGTTGACAAATTGACAGTGAGTCAGCACCCGGCCGACTGCCTCATCGATCGACGTACCCAGCCGACGACGCTGCGCGCCAATGTCGATGAAGGAAACCGATTCGGAGCGAAGTTGCTGGTTCATGTGCCTCTGCGGATCGGAGAACAGGACTGGATTTGAGACGCCGGCATCAGCCGGCGACGCGGCGCGGCCCCTTGACGGCGTGCGCCGAATTGGTCGGTGTGGCCAGGCATTGCGTGGCGATCTCGAGGCTCGCGACGCCCTGCTCTCCGGACACGGCGGGCGCTTTGCCGCTGCGCACCGCATCGACGAACGAAATCAGTTCGGCCCGCAGAGGTTCGTCATGCCCGACCGGCAGATGGCGCATCGAATAGCTGCCGTCCGGCTGGAAGCCGAAGCATTCGGTCACCTGCCGCGTCAACAGATCGCCCTGCACGTATTTGTGCCGCGTCGCGACGGTGACGTTGCGCGCCTTGAACGGCGTCAGCCAGTTGGTGTTGATGTGCGCCAGCACGCCGGAGGCGGTGCGGAATTGCAGCAGCGCGATGTCCTCGCGTTCAGCGACGGCGCTGGAGAGTTGCGGCTGCACATCGACGATGTCGGATTCGGTGAACCAGCGGATCAGATCGATATCATGCACCGCGAGATCGATGACCACACCGACATTCGACATGCGCGGCGGAAACGGACCGACGCGGGTAATCGCGATGGAGAGAATGTCCTCGCCCTCGATCGCCTTCTTGACGGCGGCGACCGCCGGATTGAAACGCTCGACATGCCCGACCATCAGCGTAACATTGGCACGGCGCGCGGCGGCGACGATGGCGCGGCCTTCCTCGACGGTGGAAGCGATCGGCTTTTCCACCAGCACATGCACGCCACGCCCGATGCAGGCGAGCGATATCTCGTGATGCAGATGCGTTGGCGCGGCGATAGTCACGGCATCGACGCCGGCGGCCAGCAGGCTGTCGAGATCGGCGAACACCGGGCAACCGATCAGATCGTCGGCACGTTTGCGATGCTCGTCGAGCGGATCGACGATACCGACCAAAGCGACATTCGGCAGTCCTGCGAGAACACGGCCGTGATTGGTGCCCATGACACCCGCGCCGATCACGCCGACGCGCAGCGTGCCATCACTGTCCGCCGTCGCGGGCGAAGCCGGTTCCACAAAACTCATGCTCGATAACCTCAAAATCCGATTGTTCGCGACTCACGAAACGTCGCGCCATCGTGTTCGTATCATGCGGCCGCGGATTGCGGGAACCGCAGAATTACCGCGATAAACACGTTTTGATTCAAACGATTACACACGTCGCGACAAATGGAATCATCCCATTCGTCGCGACGTCCCCGCTATCCACCGCCCTGACGGGCGCGGGCCACCAGCGATGTCGTGCTGAAACCCGGCAGAATGTTGACCAGCACCACCTCGCCGCCCTGCGCCGTCACCAGTTCATGACCGACGACTTGTTCGCGGGTGTAGTCGCCGCCTTTTACCAAAACCATCGGCTTGATGCGCGCGATCAAGTTCAGCGGCGTGTCTTCCTCGAAGATCGCCACCAGATCGACCGCTTCCAGCGCTGCCAGCACCTCTGCGCGCGCGCGCTCATTCTGCACCGGACGATCCGGAGCTTTCAGCCGCCGCACCGACGCATCGCTGTTGAGACCGACAATCAGGCGATCGCAGGTCGCCCGTGCCTCGGTGATGACCCGGACATGACCGGGATGCAGAATATCGAAGCAGCCGTTGGTGAAGCCGACGCGCAGCCCCTCCTCTCGCCACGCGCGCACACGGGAATCGAGAGACTCGAGACTGGCGACGATCTTTTCCTCGACAGCGAGGGAGGCTTCCGGCAACAGCTTGCGGCGCAGTTCATCGAGCGTCACCGTCGCGGTGCCCTGCTTGCCGACCGCGACCGCCGCGCCGGCATTGGCGGCGCGCAACGCGACTTCCCAATCCGCGCCGGACGCCAGCAGCACCGCGATCACCGCGGCGACGGTGTCGCCCGCGCCGGAGACGTCGCGCACCTTGACCTGATGCGCCGGCACATGGATCGCTTCGCCGTTGCGCGGCACCAGCGTCATGCCGCGTTCGCTCTGCGTCACCAGCAACGCGTCGCATTCCGCGAGGTGCAACACCTCCTGCGCCGACGCGGCGATCTCGGCCGTGGTCTCGGCGCGGCTGCGGGTCGCTTCGGAAAACTCCTTGCGGTTCGGCGTCAGCAAGGTCGCGCCGCGATAGAGTTCGAAGTGCAGGCTCTTCGGATCGACGATGACGCGAACACTCCGCGCGCGGGCAGCATCGATCACGGTGCGGATGACGCGCGGCGTCAGCACGCCCTTGGCGTAATCGGACAGCAGCACGATATCGGCGCGCGCCAATAGCGGTGTAACGGCCTCGCACAGGCGCTGTTCGATCTCCGACGCGGCAGGCGCGGCCAGTTCCCAATCGGCGCGCAGCATGTGCGTCGAAAAATGTTCGGAGACGAAGCGCACCTTGCGCGTGGT
>JAFKKL010000262.1 GCA_017305595.1 Hyphomicrobiales bacterium
TAAGGCCGTCCGGAGCATTTGTTTTGGCGTAAATTGGCCACCATTGCAGACGACTGAGTCCGCGTGTTGACCTGCGATAACGATCTGAGGGTCCGCACCGGAGACCTAAGAACCTGCACACGAATCTGAGTTTTAGTTCAACCGGACCTCGATCGTTCTCGCTTTAAACCAGCGCCATCCATGGCGCTTCCTTCCAGGAGTTACCCGATCATGAAGAAGACACTCACAGCCCTGCTGGCTGCGGCGACCATGGCCGGCGCGCTTGCGGCGGCAACGCCCGCGGCTCATGCCGATGGCGGCCGCATTGCCGCCGGCGTTGCCGGTGGCCTGCTTGGCGGCGCGCTGCTCGGCGCGGCGATCGCCAATTCGCAGCCGGCTTATGCGGCGCCCCCGCCGCCGCCGGCCTATTACGCGCCGCCGCCGGCCTACGTGGTCGAACCGGCCTGCCACTTCGAGCGCGAGCGCTTCTGGGACGGCTACGGCTGGCGCAGCCGCCGCATCCGCGTTTGCGACTGAGCCGACGCGCTTCACGTATCGTGAGAATGAAAAACCCGGCTGCGGCCGGGTTTTTTACGTCTGCGGTTTGCGCCGTCAGCGCGTTGTCATCGCCCGCAACACTGCCTCGCTCGGCCAGCAATCGACCTTGATGCCGGCGGACTTCTGAAACGCACCCAACGCCGCACGCGTCAGCATACCGGCCTTGCCGTCGATCTTGTCGCGATAAAGTCCGAGCTTGGTCAGATGCCGCTGCATCGCTTCGACATCGCGGCTGCGCAGTTGCGTCGAGGCCGACCATTTGGTCGCGAACGGCAAGCCATTGACCATCCGGTCGCTGAGATGGCCGACGAACAGCACGTACAGATCCGAGAAATTGTATTCCTTGATGACGAAGTAATTCTTCGTCGTGAGAAACGCCGGACCATAGCTGCCCTCCGGCTGCAACAGCGACGCCGGCTGCGCCTGCTCCGCCGCACTCAGCTTTTCGCCGCGCACCGGCACGAAACCAAGACGCAGCCATTCACCGATCGGTCGCGTCACCTCTGGCGTGCCCTGTGTGCAATCGGCGTTGCGTGGCGCTCGCACTTCGTAAGCCCAGCGCACGCCGTGCTGCCAGCCTTTGTTGACGAGTTGCTGCGCGGCCGAGGCCAGCGCGTCCGGGATCGAGGTCCAGATGTTGACGCGGCCGTCGCCGTCGAAATCGACGCCGTGCTTGTAAAGCTCCGACGGCAGGAACTGCGTCAGTCCCGTCGCGCCCGCCCATGACGAACGGAAATCCTTGCGCGCCACGACGCCGTCGTTGAGCAGCTTTAACGCCAGGATGAACTCCTCGCGAAACTGCTCCTTACGGCGGCCCACATAAGCCTGCGTCGCCACCACGCGTAGCGCATCGTAGGGCAGACGATAGCGGCCGTAATCGGTCTCGCGGCCCCAGATCGCAAGAATCACCGAACCAGGCACGCCGAACCGCTTCTCGATCGCCGCCAGCGTCGCGCGATGCTGCTGCATCAGCTTGCGGCCCTCGCCCGCGAGCCGCGCGATGGTGGATTCCTTCACGTAGTCCGCCGGCACTTGCACGAACTCCGCCTGCGACGGCGCGCCGGTGGCGGGACGTCCCGGCAGCAGCAGATCCGGCAGCTTGTAGTCGGGCTCGAGCCCGCGCGTCTGCGCCTCGAAGGTCGCGCGGGTGACACCGGCTTTCTGCGCATCCGGCCAGACTGACTCCACGAAACGCGTGAAGCCGGCATCGGCGGCACGGGCTTGCGGGGTCGCCATGCACAGCGCGGCCAATACCGAGAGCGCGAGCACGCATCGCCGCGCCAGCACGAACCGGCGGCGCGGCAGCGCGGGCATCAGTGATGCGCCTCGGCCGCGTGAGCCTCACGCTCGGTCGCGCTCAACAGGCGATCGACGTAGGCAATACCCACCGCCGAAACGATGAAGACCAGGTGGATGATGGTCTGCCACATCACGCCGGTTTCGGTGTAGTTGGTCTTGTCGCTGCCGAGGCCGCCGGCCTCGATGAAGGTGCGCAGCAGATGGATCGAGGAGATGCCGATGATGGCCATCGCCAGCTTGATCTTCAACACGCTGGCGTTGACGTGGCTGAGCCATTCCGGCTCGTCCGGATGGCCTTCGAGATTGAGCCGCGACACGAACGTTTCGTAACCGCCGACGATCACCATCACCAGCAGGTTGGAAATCATCACCACGTCGATCAGGCTGAGGACCACCAGCATGATCTGCTGCTCGGAAAAACTGGTGGCGTGGGTCACGAGGTGCCACAGTTCCTTGAGGAACAGCACTGCATAGACCGCCTGCCCGACGATCAAGCCGACATAGAGCGGCAGTTGCAGCCAGCGCGAACTGAAGATCAGCAACGGAATCGGCCGCAAGCGGAAAGGTCCTGGCGGCGGCAACGGCGTTTCGGGCGTCATCGACATGCGGGAATGATCTCTGATGAAGACAAATAACGGGAGCAATAGATACTGCCGCGACCATGGCGGCAGCGGATTTTGTCTGATTCGTGTTGCGCTGGCGCGATGCGCACGGTTATCCGCTGTGAAAAATCAGCGCACCGCGACAATGAAAATACGTGGGAACCGCAACAGCACCTTGCCGTCGGCCTGCGGCAAATAGGCCGCCGCCACCCGCGCGGTGTATTCGGCGAGATACAGCTTGCGCTCGGGCGCTTGCAGCGGATCGAGGAACGGCCGCAGGCCTGTGCCCTTGACCCATTCGACGATGGCTGTGGCATCGTCGAGGACGTGATTGTAGATCGTGTGCCAGATGTCGAGCCGACTACAGAGCGGCTTTAAGGCATCGTAATAGTCACGCGGTCGCGGCAACGCATCGCGCATTCGCGCGGCATTGGCCAGCGGTTCGCGAAACGGCTCCTCATGCGCCACGTCGCGCATCAGGATGTGCGACGGCTCGTCGAGATTGTCCGGCATCTGCACCGCCAGCGCACCGCCCGGCGACAGTTTTCCGACCAGCCGCCTGAGATGCTTGAGATGATCCGGCACCCACTGGAACACGGCGTTGGCGAACAGCACATCCGCCTCGGCCGGTGGGACCCAGTGCGCGACATTGGCCTCGATGAAGGTCTGGTTCGGCAATCGCTCGCGCGCCTGTTTCAGCATGTCGGCGGACGTATCGATGCCGGTCACCGCCGCATCCGGCCATCGCTTGACCAGAAGTTCTGTCGAATTGCCGGGTCCGCAACCGATGTCGACCACGCTACGCGCCTGTTGCAGCGGCACCTGCGCCAACAGATCACGCGCCGGACGCGTCCGCTCATCCTCGAACTTCAAATATTGCTCGGCGCTCCAGTCGGACATGCATCGCTCCCCTGCTGCGGAACGACGTTTTACGTCACCCGCGTGGTGATGGCCAGCTTGTGCCTTGGAGTGGCAACATAGAACCGGCCATTACCTTTTCGCAGCCGATATCACCGCGTCAGTTTCTTGTACTTCACCCGGTGCGGGATGATGCTGTCCTGGCCGAGGCGGCGCATCTTGTCCTTTTCATAGTCCTGGAAGTTGCCCTCGAACCATTCGACGTGGCTGTCGCCCTCGAAGGCGAGGATGTGCGTCGCGATGCGGTCGAGAAACCAGCGATCATGGCTGATGACCACGGCGCAGCCGGCGAAATCCTCAAGCGCTTCTTCCAATGCACGCAGCGTATCGACGTCGAGATCGTTGGTCGGTTCGTCAAGCAGCAGCACGTTGGCGCCGGAGCGCAGCATCTTGGCGAGATGCACGCGATTGCGCTCACCGCCCGACAGCGCGCCGACCTTCTTCTGCTGATCCGCGCCCTTGAAGTTGAACGCCGAACAATAGCCGCGCGAGTTCACTTCCTTCTTGCCGAGCAGTATCTGATCGGTGCCGCCGGAAATTTCCTCCCACACCGTCTTCGATCCGTCGAGCGCGTCGCGCGACTGATCGACGTAACCGAGATGCACCGTCTCGCCGACGGTGATGTTGCCGGCATCGGGCTTCTCCTGTCCGGTGATCATGCGGAACAGCGTCGTCTTGCCGGCGCCGTTGGCGCCGATCACGCCGACGATGCCGCCCGGCGGCAGCTTGAACGTCAGGTCGTCGATCAACAGGCGCTCACCGAACGACTTCGACAGGCTATCGAAATCGACGACGTTGGCGCCGAGGCGTTCGGCGACAGGAATGATGATCTGCGCGGTCTGCGTCTGCTTCTCGCTGGCCTTGGCGAGCAGGTCTTCATAGCGCTGATAGCGTGCCTTGGACTTCGCCTGTCGCGCCTTGGGCGATGAGGCGATCCACTCCTGCTCGCGTGCCAGTGTCTTCTGATGCGCGGCGTCCTCGCGGCCTTCCTGCTCGAGGCGCTTTTGTTTTTGAACAAGCCACGACGAGTAGTTGCCCTCGTAGGGAATGCCGCGGCCGCGATCGAGTTCGAGAATCCAGCCGGTGACGTTGTCGAGGAAGTAGCGATCGTGGGTGACGATCAGGATCGCGCCGGGATAGTTGCGCAAATGGCCTTCCAGCCACGACACGCTCTCCGCGTCGAGATGGTTGGTCGGCTCGTCGAGCAGCAACAGGTCCGGCTGATCGAGCAGCAAACGGCACAGCGCGACGCGGCGGCGCTCACCGCCCGAGAGCTTGGTGACATCGGCGTCATCCGGCGGGCAGCGCAGCGCGTCCATCGCCTGATCGACCTTGCTGTCGAGATCCCACAGGCCCTGCGCCTCGATCTCGTCCTGCAGCTTGGTCATCTCGTCCGCGGTTTCCTCGGAGTAGTTCATCGCGAGTTCGTTGTAGCGGTCGAGGATCGCCTTCTGCTTGGCGACGCCTTCCATCACGTTCTCGCGCACCGTCTTGCTGGCGTCGAGCTGCGGCTCCTGCTCGAGGTAGCCGACACGCGCGCCTTCCGCGACCCACGCCTCGCCGGTGTAGTCCTTGTCGATGCCGGCCATGATCTTGAGCAGCGTCGACTTACCCGCGCCGTTGACGCCGAGCACGCCGATCTTGGCGTCCGGGTAGAACGACAGATGAACGTTATCGAGCACCTTGCGGGTCGGATAGGCCTTGGTCAGACCCTGCATGAAATAGACGAACTGGCGCGCCATCGTGTTCCTTGAACCCTGAAGCGGGAGAATTGGGAGGTTGGGGATTTCGGTTAGCCGCTGATGTAGCCATCGCGCGGCGAAAGGGCAACTGCGGCGTTAAGTCTTTGCAAACCCTAAGCGAAGTCTGAACGGCACATGGCTGATTCGAACCGGATTTTAATCATTTCCCGCGAAGCTGCCGCCTTGAGTTCATCGTCGCCCGCGCTTGGTGATCCAGCGCACAGAACGGCCCGATGAAAGGCGACAGAGTACGTCCCAGAGTACGTTCCATGGCGACCATCATCACATCGAAGCCGGCCGTGCCGGCCCCCGTCACCCAGCAGCCCGCCTCGGGCCCCTGGCGCGAAATCGTCGACTTCTTCCACCAGTTCATCATCGCGGCGTTTCATCCTTACCGCCCGGAACAGCACTACATGCGCGGCCCCGGCCCCGCCTGTCAGGCCAAGCACGAGCCGCTGGTCCATCGCCACCTGATCTAAGCGCAGGCCGCTAGATCCGTTGTTGCGTCGGCTCCGATGGCGCGCGACGATACCAGATGGATCGCATCCTCTACATTCTGGTCGGCATCGGTGTCGTCGCCGCGATGGTGTCAGCATTCGGCACACGACCGGGATTCCGACCGGTCGGTAAGGAGGATGTCGCTCTGGTCGCCGCTTTAATCGCATGCTTTGCGGTCGCCGCTTTCATTCTGAAGCGTACCCGCTGGGGCCACTGGATCGACTGGCGCCTCAAGAAAAGAGTGAACGAAGAGGATGCAGAGGTCCGCGCCAACGCACGCAACAACGGCGAAGTCCGAAAGCCACGCTGTTGGTGGTATTGGTGATGATGGCTACGGGCCATTGCGCCAGCCATTCGGGCGCGACGCCATTCGCCCGACGAATTCAGAATCAAGAAAGTGAAACTGAATGCCCCTGCGCTGTGCAATTCTCGACGACTATCAGAACGTCGCGTTGAAACTGGCGGACTGGTCGCGCATCGCGGATCGCGTCGACGTAACGGTTTTCGACAAGCCGTTCGCCAATGCGGCTGAAGCCATCGCCGCGCTCCAAGACTTCGACATCGTCTGCGCCATGCGCGAACGCACGGCGTTCCGCGCGGATACCATCAACGCGCTGCCGAAGCTGAAACTGCTGCTCACCTCGGGAATGCGCAATGCCTCGATCGATCATGAAGCCGCGAATGCGCGCGGCATCACCGTCTGCGGCACCGCGTCGATGGGCGGGCCGACCGCGAGCCTCGCCATCGGCCTGATGCTGGAACTGACGCGGCACATCGGCTTCGAGAGCGAGCGCATGAAAGCCGGCGAACGCTGGCAGACAACGCTGGGCGAAGACATCGAGGGCAAGACGCTCGGCGTCGTCGGCCTCGGCAAGCTGGGTCGGAAGGTCGCCGCCATCGCCAAGGCGATGGGCATGAACGTGATCGCCTGGAGCCAGAACCTGACGCCGGACGCCTGCGCCGAGGCGGGCGTGAGTTATGCCGGCAAGGACGAATTGATGGCGACGGCGGATGTCATCAGCATCCACGTCATTCTCAGCAAACGGACGCGCGGTCTGATCTCGCGCGCGGATCTCGCCCGCATGAAGCCGACGGCTTATCTCATCAACACGGCGCGCGGGCCGATTGTCGATGAAGCGGCACTGCTGGATGCACTACAGCGGCGTGCGATCAAAGGCGCGGCGCTCGATGTATTCAGCGAGGAGCCGTTGCCGCGCGACCATCCGCTGCGCAAACTCGATAACGTCGTGCTGACGCCGCATCTCGGCTACGTCACCGCAGAAAACTATCGCTGTTACTACGGCGAGATGGTCGAGGACATCGAAGCCTGGCTCGCCGGCGCGCCGGTGCGGGTGATCGTCTGAGGCACCGTCGTGCGAGATGTCGTCACCCTGAGGTGCTGTCGCGCAAGCGACAGCCTCGAAGGGCGACGACCACATTCTTCGAGGCTCGCGGCGTTGCCGCTCGCACCTCAGAATGACGCTCG
>JAFKKL010000263.1:0-7007 GCA_017305595.1 Hyphomicrobiales bacterium
TTCGTCGGCGCAACGGACCGCTTCATCGCGCGCGAATTCTTTCGGCAATCCGTCGTCGCGCGCTCGATCGGCGAACTGAAGATCCGCGAGGCCGACCGGCTGTTTTGCGACGCCTGGACCAATGTCGTGTTTTGGGGCGGCGTGGCGCGCGAGTCGCCCACCATCGGGCAGGCCATCAATGGCGGCCGGCCCCTGCTCTGGGCAAAGTGCCGGCGTTGCGGCCGCGAATCGGACGTCGACCTGCGGGAGGTCCGGCGCAAGCCACAGACGCCGGTGCACCTCCTCGAGGACAAACTATTCTGCGATCCCTGCAGCACCGGCCGGAAGTTTCGGGTCCGGTCCCACCTGCTCGGTCTAAAGGAAGACAACAGCGGTCCGGAGCACCGACACATGACGGCGACCTGATGTGCAATCTCTACAGCATGACCCGCAGCCAGGACGCCATCCGGCACCTGTTCAAGGTGACGAAGGACAGCGCCGGCAACCTGCCCTCGCTCGCCGGGATATTTCCCGATCGGGAGGCGCCGGTGATCCGTCAGAGCGGCGCCGAGCGCGAGCTGCTGACGATGCGCTGGGGAATGCCGACATCGTCGCAGAAGCTATTCGAGGCGGCCAAGAAACGCGCCGCTAAACTCGAAGCAAAGGGCAAGACGGTCGACTTCCAGGAGCTGCTACGCATGGAGCCCGACAAGGGCACCACCAACGTCCGAAACACCAACAGCAAGCACTGGAAACGCTGGCTGGGACCGGAAAATCGGGTGCTTGTGCCGTTCACCTCATTCTCGGAATTCGATGGCGCAGCCAAGGAAAACGTCTGGTTCGCGGCCGACGATACCCGGCCACTGCTGTGCTTCGCCGGGATCTGGACCAACTGGAGCAGCGTCCGCAAGATCAAGGAAGGCATGGTGACGATCGACATCTATGGCTTCCTGACGACGGACGCCAACGACATCGTGAAGCCGATCCACCCGAAGGCAATGCCGGTCATCCTGACCACCGAGGAAGAGCGGGAGGTCTGGATGCGCGCGCCATGGTCGGAAGCCAGCGCGTTACAGCGCCCGCTGGCAAACGACCAGATCAAGATCGTCGCCCGTACCGCCAGCAAATTCGACGGCGCGGAGAGCGGAACCATGAGCCCCGAAACCGCTTGAATCCGCGCTTGTAGCGTGGAGTTGCGTATGTCTTGGGATGCCGAGTTTCTTCGCCCGATCGCGTTACCGACGGGGAAAAAGGCCGCGACCTTACGGCAGGCGGCCGAGTACATCCAGAAGCTGCCAAAATCAGAGCAGGCGAAAGCTCACTGGACGTATGCAGTTGATGACTTGATCGCAGCCGCCGAGCATCGCGTCCCGATCATGCATGCAGAGATCGCAGTCAATCGGGCACTGACGCCGGACGAAGAACCACGCTATGGTGCCGGCAAGGCGGTCGGGCCGGACATGAAGTTTCACCGGCGACGCAAACTTGTCCGAGATCGGTGAGCAAGCCAGCCACCAAGCGCCATCGCCAGCAGGATTGCCGCGATCAAAACGAAGCCGAAGTAATCCGGCGTTCCGAACAGCAGGATCGACAGCCCGGTGCTGATAGGCACGGCGAGCGCGAATGCCAGAACGATCAAGACCGCAATCGCCGGCATCACTGCGCAGCCACCTTGCTGCCACGCGGATCCACGATCGCGAACCCCGCGATCGAACGCACGTGGCGGCGGATCTTGCCGCCGCCACTATTAGGATCCCACACCAACCACCTTTGACCGCCGACATGCCGCTCGAGCATGAACACGTGCCCTCGCCGCGCGGCGACCATTCCGGACGCCGGCAGCGCCCGTGGGAGCGTCAGCCAATGGGCCGCGAGGTTGAAGCGCGGGATGATCCGCCCGAAGAATTTAAGTGACAGAGCGCAGCCGCAGAAGCGATGCGGGCATCCTGCCGGCCGGGCGCCGATCACCTCGGCATGCGAAAGGGTCGCGAGCGCGCAAAAGCACGCCGCGAGGAACGCGGTGCGGATCATGATGTCTCCGATGTTGCTTAGTGGTGGCCGCCGACGCCGCGGCTGCGTTCGAGGTCGGTGATGCGCCGCTCGTGCTGCTCGAGAACCTGATCGCGCAGCTTCAGGTCGCGTGCGGCATCATCGCTGGAATAGCGGCCTTGGGTGCGGTCGCGCAGTTCGGCCCGCACCTCCTGAATGCGCAGCTCAGCCTGCGCCATGCCGGCGCGCTGCGAGGCGTTGGTGAACTCGACCTTTTGCGATAGCAGGTCGACCGACCGCGTGAGCTGCGCCTGCTCTTTGCTCATAGACTTGATGACGCTGTAGGCCTCATTGATCGACCACATCGTCAGCGGCAGCCCAACGCACGAAACAGCAATCATCGAATAGCGCGCGATGATCCGCGTGTAGACGTTCTCGGCAATTGCCTCGACCTTCGAACCGTCGTTCAGCGCCATGGGGCCCCCTCCCTCACTGCCCAGCGAACCGCTGGCGCTGTTGTTCCTGACACTGCCGCGTCGCGCGCAGGTTTCCGTTGGCCTCCCCCAGCGCAGCACGATGTCGCCCAACCGACACCTTGGCCGACTGCCCTTTGACGACGGGCGGATATGGCACCTCTTTAGCGAGGTCCTCGCAATCGCGCGGGATCTGCATCGCGGGGTTACTAGGACTACCGGGCAATGTCGCGCAGGCGCTTAACGTCATCGTCATCGAAAGCACAGCCGCAACCTGCAGGCCGATCTTGCAGCCACGTCTCATAGTCGGTCACCTTTTCATTTGCCGCCGCAGCTTCAGCCAAGGCGTCGGTCCGGAGTTTTTTGGCAACGTCAGCCGTCTGGCGTTGCGTCTCGAGCTGCAGCCGAGTGAAGGCAAGATCGGTCCGCGTTTGGCGAAGCGCGGCGGACTCGTCCGCGGATCGGAAGCCGATACCGAGGCCGAGCACCAGCAAAGCGACGTAGGAGACGACACGCGCGACGCCGGCATAGACCTTGATGCCCGGCACCCATCGCCCGACCACAGCCACGATCATTGAGGCAAGCGCGAGCCCGGCCGCGATGGCCTGCATCCATTCACTGGTGACAAGCCACCAGAACGTTGCGGTCATGGCTATTCCTCGCTATTCGGCGCGAGATCATCGTCGCGATCGCGCCGACGGCCGCCGTGACGCATCGCGGTCATGACGTTGCGGTCATCCCAGGCCGCACCGAAGACATAGGCGCCGATCACCGAGCCGGCGAGGATCAGGACGCCATTGGCGATCGTCGACGCCAGAGACGTGTCCTTTCCCCAGCCGGTGAGATAGATGATCTCGCCCGCACAGAAGAGCAGCGTTGCGACAATGATGCGCCGGCGGATGCGCCAAGACGGCCGCCGCATGTCAGGCTTCATCGAAATCTCGCAGCGGAACGGTTTGGCCCGCCAGCTCATGGGTGCAGTCACTCAAAAACTGGATCTGCCCGTCACGGACGAATGAATGGCAGACGAACGGACGCGGCTCGATTGTCTCGCCAGCCAGAATTCGGTCGCGCTCATCGTTCGTGATGGGCTGGGTGCCACGCACGAGAACAGACGGCGTGAACGTTGGCCGCCCATAGTCCTCGTTGAAACCCCATCGCGGGCCGGAGCCCCTCCCAACCTGCACCTGGTGTGCACCGTCACAGCCCGGACACCAGAACATCAGACCGCCGTCGGCGACGACGCGAAGAATTCCCCGCTTCATGTCACGCCTCATTCGTCGACAGCTTGCCACTCGCCACCAGCTTGACCTTGCGGACATTGTCCGGCTGCACGTTGTAGGCAGGTCGCCGCGCGCGATAGAGCCGCGACTTGGCGATACGCGTGATGCAGACCTTGTCGGACTGATTGCCGCCGAGGCAGTGATACGCACCCATATCCTCGCCGACATAGAGCGCGACGTGGCCGCCGCCGTCGCGCTTGAAGGTCAGGATGTCGCCGAGCATCGGTGCCGGCGCCAGGCGGCCGAAGTCGGCCCATGACAAGGCCCATAGCGGACTGTCGACGATCGGCTTACCGGCGCGCTTCGCCACAACGGCCATGAACAGTCCGCACCACGGGATAGAATCGTGGCTGTAGGTTCTGATCAGATCGACCTCTCGCGCCCAGCTGATGATCGTCGGATTGTCGCGCGCGCCGGGCGCCTCCAGCGTGCCGAATAGCTTCAGCGCTTCGATCAGCATGCGCGGGCCGGTTTCGTCGCGCAGCCAGGCGTAGGCGGCCGGCAGCGTGCCGGCACCAATGGTGTCAGTCATAGGTTCTCGTCCTCTGAGGTGGGTAGACACAGGTTTGTGGGATGCCCGCGGCCTACGGGTCGTAAGCGGGGATTGGATCGGGCCTAGTCAGTGTGGTAAGTGAGGCCATGCTGGATATTGAGAAACGCGGGCATTTCGGCGAACTGGATGGACTGAGGGGCCTTGCTGCCATCACCGTCGCGATCGAGCACCTGTCCAACGCCCACATGCCCGTCGCACCGGGTCTTTTTCTCGGCGGCCAATCCCGCATCGCCGTCTGGGTGTTCTTTGCGCTAAGCGCTTTTCTGCTCACGCATCAAGCGGTCAACGTCCGCCAAGGCGATCGAGCGGAATGGTCGCTGAAGTATCTTCTGCGGCGGGTGTTTCGCATCTACCCGCTTTTCATCGCCTGCTTATTCATTGACGTCTCTCTCAACCGCGTGCCGACATGGGCCGCCATCGACTATCTCACGCTAACGACACACCCCAGCCTGGAATATATATACTGGTCAATACCGCCGGAGTTTCTGTTTTACTTTCTGATACCGATCATCGGCTTTGCTGCCAGGGTCACGCCTGTTGTCAGTGTGGCGACACTGTTCGCATTTGCGATCACGTCGATCGTGCTTGGTAAACACTATGACTTCTTCGGATTCCTGAGCACCTTTGTGTTCGGATCGATCGCAGCGATATCGTTTGCAGCATGGCCTGATCGCATCAAAGGTGTCGCGCGCTGGTGGCCCATCGCGCCCATCATAGCTTTACTTTCTAGCTTTCCTCTCGTTTCAGCCACGGGTTTGAACATCTCACCAGTCCAATGGAACGGCATGCATGGTGCGTTATGGTCTATTGTGATCCTCGCATGCGTCTACGGCTCAACGGCACTCCGATGGCTCTCCGGTCGGTCGCTGCGGAAGCTTGGATCTCTCAGCTTTTCGATCTACTTGACCCACCCTTGGATCGTTGCGCTGGCCGGCCATCTTGGCATGGCGAATACTTGGTGGGCAGGCGCAGTCATGCTAGCGCCGATCATCGGCTTCGCCGCACTTACCAACTTCCTCGTCGAGACCCCCGGCGAGAGATTTGGATACTGGGTCCAGTCCCGCATTTTTCGCAAGGGTGCCACTACTGCACCCGCACGAACTTGAGATTTTCCGCCGAGTTCTGATCGAACGTCGTCAGCTTGCTGTTGAGCGGCAATGGCCATTCGGCTGGAAGAATAGTGAAGGGCGTGCTGAGGCTTGCCGTTTCGGCATAACCAGTTGTCTCAACAACGACTCCATTCACGAACTGGAAACAGGTGAGAATCGATCGCCACTTGCCATCTTCGTACCAGACCTCACAAAGCTCAACGGAGCGGCTGTGAATTTGACTGATCTTTGCCGATCCAGCCGTCGTATACGTGCCTTGCCACGTATAGAGCGTGGTCAGCGTGGTGGCGTCCGGGATGGCGGCTATGCGGTTTAATTGGTATCCGCCGGCCGCCGAATAGACGGCAATCGGAGCGCCAACATCAAACAGCGCGCTATTCGCAACTTTAACGGTTTTTGATCCGGCAGCGGAATCGGCCGTCAGCGCGATGTCATAGCCTCCACGCGGACCAACCAACGGATTGTTTGCATTCTTCGTCCAACCCGCCCCTGAGAACGTCCCGGTCTTATACATCTCTCCAGATTGCCAGTACGATCCATTGTGTCCACTATAGAACAACCGATACGTCGATCCGTCCTTGACCAGACGCCCAGTCGTCTCCAGATAGGTGCTCTCCCAACCCGAGCTAATCGTCAGCACCTTTGTGCTGTCTACAGTCCAATTAACGCCGTCGAGCGACGTTGCCGCAAACAGGTCCGTACAGTTTACGCCTGTGTTTGCTCGTGAGAACACCATCTTGAACGGCGCGGCGACGTCGCTCGGTTCATAGATGACGGCCGGGCGGGCCACTGAGTTTGACGATCCAACGTTCGAATATAGGATCACCGGCTCGAGGATGTGTTCAAGCAGCCCACCGTCAGAGCCATATATTTCGAGAAAGATGCTCTTGTGGGTCCCATCCCATCCTTCATAGTAGACGTAGGTTTTGCCGCCGACCGCGACGGGGCAAGGGCAAATTTTCCCAGACGAGTCCTTGTACGTTGTCGCGTAGGCCGATCGTGGTGATGGAAGGCCCGCGCGCCCGAACGCGAGATAGCTCGAACCAACCGCAACGCCGATATCGTGTTGCCCGCTCTGTTGCCCGTTGTAAAAGCCGATATACCGCCGAGGGATTTGGAGATTGCTTTTCACCGCATCTTCATGACCGACGTATTCCGACCCATAATTCGCCGACGACATATCGCCCGCGCCAGGCTCGCCGACGATATTCAGATTCCAGTTCGCAGCCGTGCCAGAACCGTTGAACTTGTCGGCCGCCATCGTGAGCGCGGAGCCGCTATAGGTGACGACCCCTTCCATCCAGTTTGACGTATTGGCGGCAGACGATGCGCGCACGCGAGCACCGTTCTTGTATGCCAGACCGGATTGCGTAGTGAACGCCTTTGTGCCCGTTCCGATCGTCAAAGACGTCGTTGACGTTCCACCATACCCCGGTCCCGGCACAACGCTCGGATCGCCTTTGTCGCCGACCGGAGAGATTGCGTAGACGAGAGCGTCCCCCGAGGTGAACGGGCTCGCCGCGCTGCTGCCAATTCCGGTGACATTTGCTGCGTAATAACCGGAGTTGGCAGTCAGCGCCGTTAACTTGAAGACCAGAAACTTCGTCTGATCGTTGGACTT
>JAFKKL010000263.1:7042-9513 GCA_017305595.1 Hyphomicrobiales bacterium
GACGCGCAGAATAGCCTTGGCTGCCGAAGTCCCTGTTGCAAGCGATGCGAAAACGGCACTGAAATCCAGACCGCGACTGTCGGTGTTCGAGATGTCAATGACGGTGCTGTCTTTCTGCGAGACGGCGTTGTTGAAATTCGCCTTGCCGCTGGCGACAGCGCCATAGGTGTAAGGCGCAACAATCGCTCCGCCGTCGTCGCCTTTGCTTGCGAACACCGACCAATAGGTGCTGTTCGGAGGCGCATGGTTCGTGTGGGCTAGAACGCAGACGTAGGACGTTCCATTGACAGCGACCACGTCGCCGACAGCATAGGCCGTCGCGCTGCTCCAAGCGCCCTTAAACGACACACCCTTATAGATGCCCAGATAAGTCCAAACGCCGCCGACCTTCACCCACATCTTTCCGGTCGTCGCCTGGAGCGCATACTGACCATCATCGCCCAGCGACGGGTCGGGCTCGGTCGCGCCGGGCGGCACGAAGTGATAGAAGCCCTCGGTGTTGAGCGCGGCGACCTGCTTTCGTAAATCGTCGGCGATCTCGACATCGTCGAAGCGGCGCGACGCGTTCTGATAGATCACGTATGACGCGCCAGACTCGTCTCCCCCTGTCCATGGCGTGATCGTCAGTTCGGTCGCCGACACCACATCGACAATCCGCGCCGGCGGCGTCCCGGCGATGACAAAATCGTCGCCCTCGCGCGCGTTGCCGCCGGTCCAGATCGTTCCGGAGCCCGTGACTGTGATCCCGCCAGCCTCGACGGATACGGTGCCGGTGAAATAGCTCGGAAGTGCCATTATTCAGTCTCCACGGGAACGGCGACGACAGGCTGCGGACCGCCTTGCCGAACGATATTGATTGCAACCGGTGTGGGACCGACAACGGCGATGTCGCCGATCATTTGACTTGCAATGCGAAGCGCGAACTCGGACGCGTCAGCCTCGCTATCGAACATGCCGAAGCATCGCTGCGAGCCAGCGTCTGCGGACAAGTCAGTTCTAACGACAAAGAACATTGCGCTATCTCCGAAAATCCGAAACGAACATCTGACCGTCTCCCATCACGGCGCTCGTGGGAGTCCCGCTCGGCAGGAAATATTCATTCCCCGGGCCGCCGTGCGTCGCGCTCAGCCACAGTGAGCGCAGTCGAAATGTATGATTGCCAGCGGATAGACCCGTCACCGTGTATTCTTCGGTGAATGATTGCTGGATCGCGGCCTGCGAGTAGCCCTCATTCATCTGCATCGGGTAACAGAACGCGCGGCGCAACGTGCCGTCCACCTCAAGTCCGAACCCGCACGACAAAAGCCCCTGATCAGATGAAAAGCTTCCGAACCACGTCTGCGCCCAATAGCTGCAAACGCGGACAGTCGCCGCACCACCCTGAATGTTCACAGTGCCAGTGCAGATCGTAAGCGGCGTGTACCCGACAAGGTCCGGCGTATAGACTCCACCAGGCGATGAGAAATAGAACGGGACCGTGTTCGTCACCGCATTAGCGATGATCTGATCGATGCCGACACTATTGATGGCGAGTTTCGATGTGTTGACCGACAACGCATCGAGCGTGACCGTGGTGATCGCGCCAGCCGCAACCATTCGCGTCAGCAGCGCACCGTCGCCAACCATATCGCCGCGCCAGACGAGCTTCGCTGCGCCATTGACGTTTGTGATCGTGAACACCGGGACCGGCGTCCCGCCGGTCGTGCCCGGCTGACACACAAAGAAATTGTTGGCAATGATGGTGAAGCTTGACTCAGTGTCCGAGCCATCGAGAAGAATCAGCCCGGAAATCTGCCCGTTCACGTTGGTGAGCACTGACCAGCGCGCCTCAGCGTAGCCATCTAGCGTAGCAATCGCAGAGGTGTTAGCCGAAACGGATGCAGTTATTGTTCCCGACGGGCCGACCGTCGCCGTGACCTCGTCCTGAACATCCGCAACAGCCTGATTGGTGTCGGAAAGTGCCGTCTGCGTCGATTGTATTTCAGCGGTGTTGTCGTCAACCTGCGCGCCAATTGTCTCGATATCCTGAGCCATTGCGGCGTCGGCATCCGCGGCCGTGGTCTGAACCTGCTCAATGAATGCCTTGTTCGCGCCGTAAAGTGACGACTGCTGCGACCGCACCTCTTTCTTGTCGATGAAGGTTCGCGAGAGTGCCTGCTGCACGTTCTTGTTGGTGATCGCGATCTGTTTCCAGACGTCAAGGAAACGGCTGTCTAGGAATTCGGTGACCTGCTTTTGCACGGCCGCATCGAGGTCGATGATGCCGTAATTCAAATCTGGCAGGATCGCCGGTAACCATCCGGAGAACGTCGTGTCGCGCGGTGACGTCGGAATGTAACGACCGCGGGCATAATAGGTCTCACCCGGAATGAACGCCTGCGATCCGACGATGATGGAGCCGGCGGCCGCGTCATCGGTGCGACTTCGCAAGATGACGCCCGCGTCGCTAGGGTTCGTGGAAATCTCATAGG
>JAFKKL010000264.1 GCA_017305595.1 Hyphomicrobiales bacterium
GACTTCTGCGAGAAGAAGTATGTATTCGCTGCCGTGCCGCTGCCGGGATCGCCCCAGCCGCCGACATTCAACGCCGCGGGCGCCTGCCCGGCCTACACCGTCGACGCGGCGGTGGCCGACGCGGTGAAGGCGAAGGAGCGCGCCGACGACGCCAAGGTCGCCGAACTGGTCGCCAAGGGCACGCCGGTGGCGCGCATGAACACCGGGATCGACGGCGGCATGAACAAGCTGTTCGCCGCGCACGTTCCGGGTGGGGCCGCGACCGGCCTGTCGGACGAAGGATCGTCCAGCGCGGCGCTGGCATCAGCCAAATTGCCGGGCACCATTCCCTCGCACGTCAATCCGCCGCGCGCGCTCGAACCGGAAACGCCGCCTGCCGTGGCGCAGACGCCTGCGCCGCAGCCGGCCACGCGGATGGCGATCGCCGCCCCTGAGCAACCCTCGTCGCAATCATCGTCGCCCGGCAACTTCTTCTCGTCGCTGGCGCGCAAGGTCGGCATCGGCGGTTCGGACAGCACCGCATCAACCACGCCGGCCGCGCGTCCGCCGGAGCCCGTGAAGCCAAAGATTGAGGCCGCCAAGCGGAACGATCCGCGCGCCGGGCGCACTGCAAGCCGCGCGCCCGCGCCGAAGCACGTTGCACCGAAGGCCGCCGCGAAGACCACCGCCAGGAGCGACGCGACCCGCAAGCAGGCCAACGCCGTCCCCAGTACGCAGCCGACCGTGCCGTCGAACGGTTTCGACAGCCGCTTCTCGGCGATGCGCTAGACAGGTACGCGACGTCGTTCCCGCGCAGGCGGGGACCCATTACCCCTGGCGCTTACTGTTATAAAATAAACGCGCCCGGGTTTCTTGAGCCGCGCCACTGTGGAGTCTGGGTCCCCGCCTGCGCGGGGACGACGATCTTCGTGTAACAAATTCGCTGGGAGAAATTCAGGCCACTTCCGACGGCGCGTGGGCCTTCAACGCCAGCGCGTGAACGCCGCCGGCGAGTTCCTCCGACAACGTCTGATGAATCATGCGGTGGCGCTCGACGCGGCTCTTTCCATCGAAGGCCGGCGACACGATATAGACTCGGAAATGCGTTTCGCCGCCGGGGCGATGCCCGGCATGACCCGCGTGCAGATGCGATTCATCGACAACGTCGAGGCCGGTGGGGGTGAAGGCCGCCGTCAGTTTCGCAGCGATCTGGTCCTGGACGCTCATATGCTGACGATCCGGTGTTGGTTACTCACAGTCGGGGCATAGCTCTAATAGCGATCACGGGTCAATCGGCGCGCAGTCGATCACATTCTTTTCAAATGCGGCGAACGACGCCGCCACTCATCGACGCAACTGGTAAGACTTGTACGATGTCAAGACTTGAAGCCTGAGCGGTTGCAGTTCAAAAGGCCATCATGCCCATCGATTCATCCAAATTCTTCGACAGCATTCGCATCAAGCCGACCAAGACGGCAGGTGCGAAGCGTCAGGTGCGCGAGGAAGCCGTCACCTGCGAGTGGGCGGGTTGCGAGAACCGCGGCTCGCATCGCGCGCCGAAGGGGCGTGGACAGGAGAAGGAGTATTTTCACTTCTGTCTCAACCACGTCCGCGAATACAACCAGTCGTATAATTTCTTCCAGGGTATGAATGCCGACGCCGTGGCGCGTTATCAGAAGGATGCGCTGACCGGCCATCGTCCGACCTGGAAAATGGGTGCCAACGGTGCCAAGGGCAAAGGCAAGACCGGCGAGGTCGATCTCGACACCGCCAACGATCCGTTCCACGTTTTCAGCGAGCTCAATGGCCGTGGCAAATGGCGCCCCGGTCCCGGCGGCGCGTCCTCTGAGCCGAAGCCGGAAGCCCGCAAGGTGTTCAACGCCGAGCGCAAGGCGTTGCAGGTCATGGGGCTCGGGGTCGAGGCCACGCTCGAAGACGTCAAGGCGAAGTACAAGGCGCTGGTCAAGCAGCACCACCCCGACGCCAACGGCGGCGACCGCTCGACCGAAGATCGCCTGATCGAGATCATCAAGGCGTATAACTATCTCAAGACGGTGGTGCGGAGCTGAGATCGCGCCTCATTGAATGTCGTCATGCGCGGGCTTGACCCGCGCATCCATCTTTCACGAATAGATGGATTGCCGGGTCCAGCCCGGCAATGACGGTGGATATTAGCGCGTGATCGCTCCTACGCTGCCTGCGCCTCGCGCATTTGCTCCGCCATTACCGATGCGATCAAGTCGCCGAACTCGATGAAGTGATGCGCGCGCGGTGAGCTGCGACGCCACGCCAACCCGATGACGCGGTTGGGCTGCGGATCGGCGAAGCGCATCAGGTGAATGTCGCTGCGGCGGCATTCCAGCTTGATGCTCATTTCCGGCAGCAACGTCATGCCAAGCCCGTTCGATACCATCTGCACGATGGTCGACAGGTTCGACGCGCCGAAGGTGTCGATGTTGTCGGCGCGGCGCAGGTTGCAGAACGCCAGCGCCTGATCGCGCAGGCAATGGCCTTCCTCGAGCAGCAGCAGCCGATCCTGTTCGAGCAATTCCGGCGTCGCATGAATACGATGCGTGAGTTGTCGCGAACTCGGCATCGCCAGCAGGAAGCGGTCGTCGAACAGCGCGCGTGTCTCGATCTCCGGCGCGTCGACCGGCAGCGCCAGCAACAAGAGGTCGAGCCCGCCGTCGCTCAGTTCGCGGACCAGATGCTGGGTCTGGGTCTCGCGCAGGTGCAGGTCGAGATCGGGGTGGCGGTCGCGGATCACCGGCAACAGCACCGGCAGGACATAGGGCGCGATCGACGGGATGACGCCGAACCGCAGCGGCCCGGCCAGTGTGTCACCCTGCGCGCGGGCGACATCGACGATGTCACGGGCGGCGGCGAGTACGCGGGCGGCGCGCTCCGCGATGTCGCGTCCGGCCTTGGTCAGCATGATCCTGCCGCGGCTGCGCTCGATCAGTTTGACGCCCAGGGTCTTCTCCAGTTCCTGAATCTGCATCGACAGGGCAGGCTGGGTCACCGCGCAGCGTTCTGCGGCGCGGCCGAAGTGGCGGACACGCGCGACAGCGTCGAAATAGCGCAGTTGTTTCAATGACAACATGACGCGGCTCGATCTTTCATCAGTTTTTCTTATCAAGAATTATTCTTAATACGATTAGACCTGATGGGCAATGCGACCTAAGCTGCATGAAATGGTGGGCCGGCCGAATACAGCCGAAGACCGCCGCAAGGTGAGGCATGAGCGAAGCAGACACGATGATGGCGACGACGATGGCTGCGGCGCGCGGCCTGCGGGGCGCCCAAATCTGCGGTGTCACGATCTGCGATGGGCTACCCGCCGCGCATTGGGTGCCCTGAACCTTCGCCTTTATTGGCGGAGCACACGGTCCGCGCACCGAAACTGACGCCGCGACAAGGCGCACCCACGCGAATGTGTCCGGCGACACCATCCTGATTTTGCAATCGTTCTATATCGCTCGACCAGAACAACCATCCAACGCAACTGGAGAACATCATGGACGCAAAGACTGACGATAAGGGCGCCGGCAAGTGCCCGTTCACCGGAGGCGCACGCGGACCGAGCAATCGCGACTGGTGGCCGAACCTGCTCGACCTCCAGGTCCTGCATGGCCATTCCGATCTGTCCGATCCCATGGGCGAGGCGTTCGATTACGCCGCTGAGTTCAAGACCCTCGATCTCAACGCCGTCATGACCGACCTCAAGGCGCTGATGACCGACTCGCAGGATTGGTGGCCGGCCGACTTCGGCCATTACGGCGGCCTGATGGTGCGCATGGCGTGGCACAGCGCCGGCACCTATCGCATCACCGATGGTCGTGGTGGCGCCGGTGGCGGCCAGCAGCGTTTCGCGCCGCTGAATTCGTGGCCGGACAACGTGCTGCTCGATCGCGCGCGCCGTCTGCTGTGGCCGATCAAGCAGAAATACGGCCGCAAGATTTCTTGGGCAGACCTCTATGTGCTCGCGGGCAACGCCGCGCTCGAATCGATGGGCTTCAAGACCTTCGGTTACGCCGGCGGCCGCGCCGACGAATGGGAGCCGCGGGAATTGTTCTGGGGTCCGGAAGGCACCTGGCTCGGCGACGAGCGCTACAGCGGCGAACGCGAACTCGCGGAGCCGCTGGCGGCCGTGCAGATGGGCCTGATCTACGTCAACCCGGAAGGGCCGAACGGCACACCTGATCCAGTGGCGGCGGCCAAGGACATCCGTGAGACGTTCCTCCGCATGGCGATGAACGACGAGGAAACCGTGGCGCTGATCGCCGGCGGCCACACCTTCGGCAAGACCCACGGCGCGGGCGACGCCGCGCTGGTTGGCCCGGCGCCGGACGCAGCCGCGATCGAGGATCAGGGTCTTGGCTGGAAGAGCAAGTACGGCACCGGCAAGGGTGGCGATGCCATCGGCAGCGGCCTCGAAGTGACCTGGACCCAGACGCCGACCAAGTGGGACAACAACTTCTTCGACACCCTGTTCAAGTACGAGTGGGAGCTGGAAAAGAGCCCGGCTGGCGCCAACCAGTGGCGCGCGAAGAACGCGCCCGCGATCACACCGGACGCTCACGACAAGTCGAAGATGCATGTGCCGACCATGCTGACCACCGACCTGTCGCTGCGGTTCGATCCGGCCTACGGCGAGATCTCGAAGCGCTTCCACGAGAACCCGGACCAGTTCGCGGATGCTTTCGCTCGCGCCTGGTTCAAGCTGACCCATCGCGACATGGGACCGCGCGAGCGCTACCTCGGCGCGATGGTGCCGAGCGAAGTGCTGATCTGGCAGGACCCGATTCCGGCGGTCGATCACAAGCTGGTCGACGACAAGGACGTCGCGGACCTGAAGGCGAAGGTGCTCGCCTCCGGCCTCACCGTGCCGCAACTGGTTTCGACGGCGTGGGCTTCGGCCTCGTCGTTCCGTGGTTCGGACAAGCGTGGCGGCGCCAATGGTGCCCGCATCCGCCTGGCGCCGCAGAAGGACTGGGAGGTCAACCAGCCGAAGCAACTCGCGACCGTTTTGGCCAAGCTGGAAGCCATCCAGAAGGACTTCAACGGTGCGGCCGGCGGCGGCAAGAAGATCTCGCTCGCCGACCTGATCGTGCTGGCGGGTGCTGCAGCGGTGGAGAAGGCCGCCAAGGACGGCGGCGTCGACGTCAAGGTGCCGTTCACACCGGGCCGTATGGACGCCTCGCAGGAGCAGACCGATGTGGAGTCGTTCGCGCCGCTCGAGCCGCGCGCCGATGCGTTCCGCAACTACGTCGGCAACCGGCATCAGTTTATGGGTCCGGAAGAGTCGATGGTGGACCGCGCGGAGCTTCTCAACCTGACGGCGCCGGAATTGACGGTGCTGATCGGCGGCCTGCGCGTGCTCGGGGCCAATGCCGGGGATTCCAAGCATGGGGTCTTCACCCAGCAGGTCGGCAAGCTGACGAATGATTTCTTCGTCAACCTGCTGACCATGGACACCGAGTGGCAGCCGACCGGCGACAACCTCTACGAGGGCCGCGACCGCAAGACCAAGGCGGCGAAGTGGACCGCCACCCGTGTCGACCTGATCTTCGGGTCGCACTCGCAGCTTCGCGCCCTGGCCGAAGTTTATGCCTGTAGCGATTCCAAGGCGAAGTTCGCCAAGGATTTCGTTGCGGCCTGGACCAAGGTGATGGACGCGGACCGGTTCGATCTGGCCTGATCGGCACCGGCGTTTCCCTTCCAGAGCCGCGGCGAACCCTCGCCGCGGCTCTTTTCGTTGCAGCGGCCGCAAAAACGGCATCCTGCTAATTGCAGGGCAGCCTTTCAAAAACCGCCCAGAGGGCTTATCTTGATGATTGTAAAGTGGAACCTTGATTGCGCTGCGGGCTTCTGCCAGCCCCGACACTCTGCTAGGTTCCGGATCAAACCCAACCGCAGCCAATGCCACCATCATCTGGTTTCGGGAGTGCCCGCAACCACGGAGGACCGATGACCGCCGCCATCACCAAAGCGCAACAATCCGGGCCCGCGCCCACCGGCATCCCTGATATGAAAGTCTCGGTCCGTCAGGTCTTCGGCATCGACAGCGACCTCGAAGTGCCCGCCTTCTCCGAGACCGATCCGCATGTGCCGGACGTCGATCCCGATTATCGCTTCGATAGGCCGACCACGCTGGCCATTCTCGCCGGCTTCGCCCACAACCGCCGCGTCATGGTCACCGGCTTTCACGGTACCGGCAAATCGACCCACATCGAGCAGGTTGCGGCGCGGCTGAACTGGCCCTGCGTCCGCGTCAACCTCGACAGCCACATCAGCCGTATCGATCTGGTCGGCAAGGACTCCATCGTCGTCAAGGACGGCAAGCAGGTCACCGAATTCCGTGACGGCATCCTGCCGTGGGCGCTTCAGCACAACGTCGCGCTGGTGTTTGATGAATACGACGCCGGCCGCCCCGACGTGATGTTCGTGATCCAGCGCGTGCTGGAAGTCTCCGGCCGCCTGACGCTGCTTGACCAGAACAAGGTGATCCGGCCGCATCCCTCGTTCCGGCTGTTCGCCACCGCCAACACCGTCGGCCTCGGCGATACCTCGGGCCTTTATCACGGCACCCAGCAGATCAACCAGGGCCAGATGGACCGCTGGTCGATCGTCTCCACGCTGAACTATCTGCCGCATGACAACGAGGTCGAGATCGTGCTGGCGAAAGCGCATCACTATCGCACGGCGGAAGGCCGCGACACCGTCAACAAGATGGTGCGGCTCGCTGACCTCACCCGCAACGCCTTCGCCAACGGCGATCTCTCGACGGTGATGAGCCCGCGCACGGTGATCACCTGGGCCGAGAACACGCAGATCTTCGGCGATCAGGCCTTCGCGTTCCGCCTCACCTTCCTCAACAAGTGCGACGAGCTGGAGCGTCCGCTCGTGGCCGAGTTCTATCAGCGCTGCTTCAATGTCGAGCTGACGGAATCGGCCCTCAACGTGGCGCTG
>JAFKKL010000265.1:0-6932 GCA_017305595.1 Hyphomicrobiales bacterium
ACCCATTTCGGGCGACACGGCGTCTGGGTCCCCGCCTTCGTGGGGACGACTTGGGAAGGGGCGGTGCGCGACGCCAACGGTACACATCGCGGGGCGACCGCTCGGAGGGGGGCCAAGCCCCCGCCACCCCACGCCGCTGTTATCATCCCGCCGCCATAGTCGTGCTATAACCAGCGCCGATTCATCAAAAGGGGTCGCAATGAAACTCCGCCTCGCCGCCTGTCTCGCCGCCGTTTCCCTCACCGCCACCGCCGCTTCCGCCGCCCAGTGCGGCGGCGATTTCAACCGCTTCGTCGACAGTTTTTCACGCGAGGCGCAGGGCGCCGGCATTTCGCAGGGCGTGATCTCGCAGGCGCTCGGCGGCGTCGCGCAGGATCAGGCGGTGCTCGCCTTCGACCGCCGCCAGCGCGGCACCTTCAACAAGACCTTCGAGCAATACGTCGCCACCCGCGTCGGCGCCGGCCGCATCAAGGCGGGCCGCGCCATGCTGCAACGGCACGCCTCGTTGCTGTCGCGCATCGAGCGGCAGTTCGGCGTGCCGCCGGAAATCATCGTCGCGATCTGGGGGCTCGAGACCGATTACGGCAAGGGCGACATGGGCAAGCTGCCGGTTTTCCGCGTGCTCGCCACCATGGCGCACGATTGCCGCCGCACCGAGCTGTTTCAGGGCGAGTTGCTCGCGGCGCTGAAGATCGTGCAGCGCGGCGACCTGCGCCTCAACGACATGATCGGCGCTTACGCCGGCGAGATCGGCCAGACGCAATTCCTGACGTCGTCCTACATCAAGTACGGCGTCGATTACGACGGCAACGGCCATGTCGATCTGCGCCACAGCGTGCCGGACGTGCTCGCCTCCACCGCCAACCTGCTGAAGACCGCGGGCTGGAAGGCCGGCGGCGATTACCACGAGGGCTCGGCGAATTTCGACGCCATGCGCGAGTGGAACAGGGCGACGATCTATCGCAAGACCATCGGTTACTTCGCCGACAAGCTCGCCGGGCGCTGAGCCACACGCCGCCATCTACCATCAGGAGACGATGATGACCGCCGCGCTGACGACGGATTTCATACCTTTGCCGCTGCCGGATTACGTCGAGCGGCCGCCGCAGGACATGCAGGCACGCGCCGAGGCGTTTTACGACGGCATCCGCCGCCGCCACACCGTGCGCGAGTTTTCCAGCCGTCCGGTGCCGCGCCAACTGATCGAGACGTGCCTCAAGGCCGCCGGCACCGCGCCGAGCGGCGCCAATCATCAGCCGTGGCATTTCTCGGCGATCGGCGATGCTGCGATGAAGGCGCGCATCCGCACCGCTGCCGAAGAAGAGGAGCGGGCGTTCTATGCCGGGCGCGCCGGCGCGGAATGGCTCGCGGCGCTCAAACCGCTCGGCACCGATCCGGACAAGCCGTTTCTTGAGATCGCGCCGTGGCTGATCTGCGTGTTCGGCGCGCGCAAGAGCCGCAGCGCCGACGGCGTCATGCGCAAGAATTACTACGTGCCGGAATCGGTTGCGATCGCCACCGGCTTCCTGATCGCGGCGCTGCACCACGCCGGCCTCGCGACCTTGACGCATACACCGGCGCCGATGAGTTTTCTCAACGATATCTGCGGTCGCCCCGAGGCGGAGAAGCCGTACATCCTGCTGGTCACCGGCTACCCGGCGGAGAACGCCCACATCCCACGCCACGCGACTGAAAAGAAATCGCTCTCTGACATCGCGACATTCTTCGAATAGGCGAAGGCGTGCATCTGCATGGTTAAGGAAGTCTGCATGCCGCTTAAGAATGCGGCGGTATACAGGTCTTCATTAATTCACAACCACGCTGGGGATTGTTCCATTCCGGTCAGACTCCGTTAAGTGCCGTGCGGGCACCCTGAGGCAAATTTGGGGAGAGTCATGAGCGAGGCGATTTTCAGCGCGGGGAGGCGGCCAGCGGGGCGCCGACGCGCGCGATGTTGAGTATGCCGACGCTGTGGGTGGTGTTGGTGGCCAACTTCATGGCGCTGGGTCTGATCTGGACCTACGTCATGCGCAGCTACCGCAACTTCGAGGCCGCGCGGTACTGGACCGCAGCCGCGTTCTGCATCGCCGCCGGCGCCACCGTCGGGATGCTGCGCCTGGTTCTGCCGCCGCTGTTTCCGCTGATGACCGGCGCGATGCTGCTGGTGATCGGGACCGGGCTCGCCTCCATGGGCGTCGAGCGGTTCTACGGCCGCTCCGCGTCGTGGCGCGTCAACATCGGAATCGCGGTCGCCAGCTTCGTGGCGTTGAATTACTTCGTGCTGGTGTACCCAAGCACATCGATGCGGATCTTCGTTTATTCGATCGCGCAGTCGATCCCGGTCGGCTTGATGCTGACGCACCTGTTCTCGCGCGCCACCCGTTCGAACAATCCAGGCGCGCGGCTCGCGGGGGCGGTCGCGGTGCTGATCATCGCGGTGAACGCGGTTCGTGCGGTGACCAGCCTGTTCGATATCGGCGGCGTCGCATCGATGGTCGATTTCAATCAGGTGCAAGCAGCGCTGGTGTTGGTGCTGGTATTTCTTTCGATGGCGTGGAACTTCGGCTTCCTGCTGATGGCGATTGATCGGCTGCGCGGCGAGGTCGCCAATCTGGCGCTGTTCGATGAGCTCACCGGCGTTGCCAACCGCCGGCTGCTGTTGCAGCGTCTGCCGGAAGCGTGCGCTGTTGCGAAGCGCACGGGCGAGCCGTTCGTGCTGCTGGCGATCGACCTCGACAGCTTCAAGGCGATCAATGACGGGCACGGACACGTTGTCGGCGACGAATGTTTGCGGCTGTTCGCACGCACGGTGCAGTCGCAGCTTCGCCCGGACGACCTGTTGGCGCGCTCCGGCGGCGACGAATTCTGCGCGGTGTTGCCGGCCACGACATTGCGCGAAGGTGCGATGATCGCACGGCACATCGTCGAGGCTTGTCGTGCAAAACTGTCCCCGGAGCGGGGCGTGCCGTTCCGCCTTGCGGCCAGCATCGGCGTCGCGCAATGGACGCCGCAGATCGGGCTACAGCCGGATCGTTTGATCGCGGCGGCTGATCAGGCGCTCTACGTTGCCAAGAACGAAGGCAAGGATCGCTACGCGGTCTATCAGCCGCCTGCGCCGTCGCAGCCCGAGGCGCGGATCGAACTACGCCGCACGGCGTAGTGCGACGGCCCGACGCGCTTGCACCGGAGCGCGCTTCTCCCCATGTTGCGCGCATGACCAGCAAGGCATCGCATTCCGGAACAGCCCGACAATATCGTCCGACGCCCAACGATGGTCCGATCATCGATCAGGATGGCCGGATCGTTGAATCGCCGGCGAGCGGGCATGGTCCGTTTGGGTTCGAGGTATTCGAATTTCGCACCTCAAGCGCGAATCCTTTCGGCGAACTGACGCGCGAACAGCGCATCGCCCGGCTGGAAGTTCTCGCGAAGCTCCTGGACGTTGCTTTTGTCGTGCCCGGCACCAAGATTCGTTATGGTATCGATGGCCTGATCGGACTCATTCCAGTCGTCGGCGATATCATCACCACAGCGATTTCGCTATGGCTGGTGCGCGAGGCGCGTACGCTCGGCGCACCATGGCACATCACAGCACGGATGCTCGGCAACGTTGCGGTGGACGGCGTCGTCGGCCTCGTGCCGGTGGCGGGCGACGCCTTCGACGTGATGTTTCGCGCCAATATCCGCAACATGCGCTTGTTACGGCGCTGGATGGAAAAGCAGCCGCGGTAGCGGTTATCGCTATGCTGCGTCGGCGGTGGCTTCGTCGTCGGATTTTGCCGCGCGACGCTCCAGCGGAAAATCCGCATTCTCATACAGCGCACGAATGCCGTTCTGATCGAAGCGCGCTTCGTCAACTTGTAGATAAGCGCCGTTCAACAGATCGGCAGGCAAATCCTCCATCGCAAAGCGCACAGCCTCGGCAGCGCTATTGAAGCGGCGATAGGCGAAGCCACTCCGCTTCTTCTTGCGGATTGCGGCGGGAAACAATTCGGCGGCGGTATCGTAGCTGAAGGGCATGATGCGGAACCTCAACGAAACAATGGTGGACGGTCGCGCAGCAATGCGCGTTCTCAACGGTCGGGAGCGATTATTTCCGAATGATCTCAATATAGGAACGATTGCCGAAATTGCGACCCTCGGCACCGGTTCCGCGTTAGTGGGCGGCAATGCAATGTCGACAGCAGCGGCAGATGTGTCGCGATTTCAAAGTGATAAGGGGTTCCTCTATCTCACGACGTCCGTTCCGGCTTTCCGAACTTCGCAAAAGCAACGCCCGCACAACCAGGCCGGTTCGCGCGGGCGTTGTGATTTTGTTCTTTAGATCGAGCGAACGACTTATTTCGGTTGCAGTTTCAGCGCCGCCGAATTGATACAGTAGCGCAGGCCGGTCGGTCCCGGTCCATCGTCGAAGACGTGCCCGAGATGGCCACTGCATTTCGAACACAATACTTCGGTGCGGATCATGCCGTGAGACGTATCGCGTTCCTCGTCGATATGGCTTTCAACCGCAGGCTGGGTGAAGCTCGGCCAGCCGCAGCCGGATTCAAATTTCGCATCGGATTCGAACAGCGTCTGGCCGCAGCCGGCACAGACATAGGTGCCCGGAGTGTGGGTGTATTCATACTCACCTGAAAACGGACGTTCGGTCGCTTTCTCGCGCAGTACCGCGTATTGCATCGGCGTCAGTTCGTTGCGCCATTCATTTTCGGTCTTCTGGATTTTGCCGGACTTGGCTGCGGCGTCGGACATGGAGCCTCCTCGTTGTGAATGCGAACGAGGCGACAAACCGGCTCGTTCGCGAAAGTCGTCGTTAGTCAACCTGCCGTCAGTTGGTGGCCTTTGCAGTGCTCACCAGCGTCGGCTTTTCAATGTAGTTGTCGGCAAAGATCTTCTTCAGATTTTCGATCTTCGGAAGGTCGTTGTAAACAATATAGGGTTGGCGCGGGTGCAGCGTCAGGTAGTCCTGATGATAGGACTCCGCCGGATAGAAACCCTTCAACGAGCCGACCGTGGTGACGATCGGCTTGCTGAACACCTTCGCCGCATTCAACTGGGCGATGTAGGCATCTGCGATCTTTTTCTGCTCGTCATTGGCGGTGAAGATCGCCGATCGATATTGCGTGCCGACATCTGGCCCCTGGCGGTTCAACTGCGTCGGATCGTGGGCGACCGAGAAGAATATCTGCAGGATCTTGCCGTAGCTGATCTTGCTCGGGTCGTATTTGATTTCCACGGATTCGGCGTGCCCCGTCGTGCCGGTGCCGACGATTTCGTACATCGCGGTGCTCTTGTCGCCGCCCGCATATCCGGACACGGCGTTCAACACACCGGCGGTATGCTGGAACACGCCCTGGACGCCCCAGAAACAGCCGCCAGCAATCACAGCCGTCTGTGTGCCGGACGCGGCAGGAAGATCCAGCTTCGGCGCAGGGATGACGATAGCTTTCTCTGCGCCTAGCGACGGCGACGCAAAGGAAACGACGAGAGCGAGGGCGGTGAGGATGCCGGAAAGCGGCTGACCGAAATGGCGCGTGCGCATGAAGTCCTCTCGATGATTCGTGATACGGATCGATCCGGCGGACACACTCATTGTCGCGGCCTGGATGCCTAAGATACGTCCGGACGTTCGCCGCGTTACAACGCCATAGACACGACTGCGTGAGCGATATTCCACCGACGAGGGGCGAAAATCAAAAAATAAAGCCGCAGGACGTCAATCCTGCGGCTTCGACCCTAGAGGGGATTTGGAGTTTACTGACAGGGATAGCGGTTGCCGTCCCGGGCCAGGAAGGTGTTCGAGGCCGGGTCATACGACCGATAGCGCTGAGCGCAGTAGGTCGCGTGCTGCTGGGCGGCCGCGTTGGCCTGGCCTGCGGCAATCGCACCGCCAATGATGGCGCCTGCGGCGAGGCCGCCGATCAGCGCGCCCGCTCCACCACCACCGTGATGATGGTGATGATGACCGTGCCAGCGCCGGTATTGTACGTTGTCGACCGACGACGGCGCGGCAACGGACAGCGCGCCCTGGGCGGTCACGAGCGGTGCGGAATTCGCCGGCATTGCAAATGCCAGAGCGGTCGAACCCACAAGCAACGCCGTGCCTACCATTTTCGCAAATCGCATCTCAATTTCTCCTATTGGCCAATGGATCGTAACCAGTCCGGGATACGAAGGTTCCGTGCAGCGCCATTTTCCCTATGTGGCGGATTGGCGCAATAGGTCCCCTGCATGTCTGTCGCGCATGGTGGACGAAAGGTTCAATGGTCGAGACGGTCTAAATCACGATGCTGAGCCGCTTCGCCGCACGCGTGATGCCGGTATAGAGCCAGCGGGCGCGGCTATCCTGGAACGCAAAACTCTCGTCGAACAGCACGACATCGTCCCACTGCGAGCCTTGGGACTTGTGGACGGTCAGCACATACCCGTAATCGAATTCGTCATAGGGGCGGCGCTGCTCCCAAGGAATATCCTCGACACCGCCGGAAAAGCAGTCGGCGCGAACCGACACCTTGGTGACCCGAGAGCCGAAATCTTCATCCGGCGACAGCCGCATGCTGAGGATGGCGGATTTTGACTTGGTGCGCGATTTGACCCGCCAGAGGCCGCCGTTGAACAGCGCCTTCTTGCGGTTGTTGCGCAGGCAAACCAGCTTGTCACCGGCCACCGGCAGAGGGTCCTCGATATTCTGCCGCTGACGCACGCGCATATTGTAGGCGCGGCGGGTGTTGTTGCGGCCAACGAGCACCTGATCGGCCTTCATGACGCGGTCAGGATCGAGCTGGTCGCGGCGCACTACCTGGCTTTCGCCGAATTCGCCGATTTCGAGCGGGCGGCCTTCGCGCACCGCCATCGACATGCGCACGATCGGATCGTGCTCGGCCTGACGATGCACCTCGGTCAGCATCGCGTCCGGTTCGGAATCGGTGAAG
>JAFKKL010000265.1:6980-8959 GCA_017305595.1 Hyphomicrobiales bacterium
CGTCCGGTTCGGAATCGGTGAAGAAACCGCCGCCTTGAATCGGTGGAAGCTGGGCAGGATCGCCCAGCACCAGGAGCGGACACTCGAACGACATCAGGTCGCGGCCGAGTTCGGCGTCGACCATCGAGCATTCGTCGATGACGATCAGCTTGGCTTTTGATGCGGGGGCATCGTCCCACAATTCAAAACTCGGTTGCTCTTCGCCGGATTCGCGCGCGCGGTAGATCAGAGAATGAATCGTCGAGGCGTTGTCGCAGCCCTTGTTGCGCATCACCAGCGCCGCCTTGCCGGTGAACGCGGCGAACTTCACTTCGCCGTTGACGCCGTCGGCGATGTGCCGGGCCAGCGTGGTTTTGCCGGTACCGGCATAGCCGAATAGGCGGAACACCGGCGGCGTGCCGTTCCGGCCAGGCTTGGCTTTTAGCCAGTCGGCGACCGCTTTGAGCGCGTCATCCTGATGTGGGGTGAAAGTCGGCATCGATGTTTGAGCAGAAACGGAGGCCGCAATTGCGGCAATGATTCGATCCGCTCAAGCTAGAGCATGATCCCGAAAAGTGGAAACCGGTTTTCGGACGAGATCATGCTGAAATGGATGGTTCGTCGCGCTGGTGCAAGCTTGGCATTCTTGGCGGAGCGAGGAGCAGTACGACCGGTGTGCAGTTGCCCGCGTTCCACTATCATATCATATAGAGCCGCATGAAACGGATATTCATGTGGCTCCTTTATCTGGTTGGTGCCCTGTCGGTGGCCTATCTGCTGGCCTTTATCTACCTCGCGCTGACAGCACCCCGGATCACGCCCGGTGATCCGATCGAGATTTATCGCGATCCGGACGCGCCGAACTATTCGATGATTGTTGCCTCGGTGCCCGCCTGACGTCAGGCGGTGGCGGACAAGGCGCGGTAGTCGCCGTTGCCGAGCCCGGCCGGCGTGATCGGCAGGCCGCCATCGGCATATTCGTTCAGCTTGTTGCGCAGCGTGCGGATCGAGATGCCGAGGATGTTCGCGGCATGGGTGCGATTGCCGAGGCAATGCTTGAGCGTCTCGAGAATGAGATCGCGTTCGACGTCCGCCACGGTGCGGCCGACCAGTGCGCGCGTCACCTGTTCCGCCGCGAGTGTCGCGTGTGCGACCGCAGGCGCGGATTTCGCGAGATCGAGACGGTCGCCGTCCGGCGTGAGAATGGCGTCGGCGCCGATCTCATCGCCCTGCGCCATCAACACGGCCCGGTGAATGGTGTTTTCCAACTCGCGGACGTTGCCTTGCCAACGATTGCTGGCGAGCACCTGCCGGGCCTCGTTCGAGATCGGACGGACGGAAACGCCATTGGCATGAGCGTATTTCTTCGCGAAATGCTGCGCCAGTTCCATGATGTCCGCCGGTCGTTCACGTAGCGGCGGCAGCTTCAGGTTGACGACATTGAGCCGGAACAGCAGGTCTTCGCGGAAGGTGCCTTCGCGCACTGCATCCGCAAGGTTGCGGTTCGAAGTGGCGATGATGCGGATATCGACCGGCACCGGGCGAGTGCCGCCGACGCGATCGATGACGCGCTCCTGGATCGCGCGCAGCAGCTTCGATTGCAGCCGCACATCCATCTCGGAAATTTCGTCAAGCAGCAGCGTGCCGCCGCTGGCCTCCTCGAATTTGCCGATGCGTCGCGCGATGGCGCCGGTGAACGCGCCCTTCTCGTGGCCGAACAATTCGCTTTCGAGCAAGTGTTCCGGAATCGCCGCGCAATTCACCGAGATAAATGGCTTCTTGGCACGTTGCGAACGGCCGTGGACATAGCGCGCCAGCACCTCCTTACCCGTGCCGGACTCGCCGGTGATCATGATCGAAGCATCGGAGCCGGCGATCTGCTGCGCCAGTTTGATGACCTTCGCCATCGTCTCGTCGCGATAGATCAGATCGCGGGAATCGTTGGCGACTGCGGCCAGTACGGCGGCGATCAGTTCCGGATCCGGCGGCAGCGGGATGTA
>JAFKKL010000266.1 GCA_017305595.1 Hyphomicrobiales bacterium
GGGTACGGTAATGGTCGCCCTCGTGGAAGACGAAAACCTGGGTTTTGTGCTTGAGCCGGCGGAACGCGGTGGAGTGAATGACACGGTCGCAATCCCGCCGGAAGGCACTGCGGGTCGCGCTCGGCGGCTCCTCGAACTGCCGTCCCCGGCTGTGGGCCGGGTCGCAGGCATAAGCCTGCCGGGGAGCAGCCATTCCAACCGACACCGTCTTTTTAGCCTCTAAAGTTTGATTCCGTGATTGGTCACACTTAACTATGGTTTGCGGCATATACAAATAGATGCCTTTGATTCCGGAGCGATATCAATGACGGACACCAACGTCACCATTAGCGAGCGGGCCGCCCGCCGCATCGGCGAGATCCTCAAGACCGAAGGTGACGGCGCGATGCTGCGCATCAGCGTCGAGGGTGGCGGCTGCTCCGGTTTCCAGTACAAGTTCGATGTCGAGCGCGCCCGGGCCGATGACGATCTGGTGATCGCCCGCGACAGTGCGGTGGTGGTGGTGGACCCGGCCTCGGCACCGTTCCTCGCGGGCTCCGAGGTCGATTTCGTCGACGACCTGATCGGCGCCTCGTTCCGAGTCAACAATCCGAACGCCACCGCATCCTGCGGCTGCGGAACCAGCTTTTCGGTCTGATCGATAGCGTTACATCCCTCGCAGCTATAGCCCGCGCATTCACGCGACGACGCGGGTATGTCACGACATCATTCGGCAGCCGCCGCGTGTGACTGCTCCAACTCGGCTTCCTCGAGTTGCGGCTCCAGCTTCCGCTTCAGGCGGCGGTCAATGCGATCGAGATAGATGTAGATCACCGGCGTGATGAACAGTGTCAGAAGCTGCGACACCATCAAGCCGCCGACCACCGCAACGCCCAGCGGCTGACGCAACTCGGCGCCCGCGCCGGTGCCGAGCGCGATCGGCAGGGTGCCGAAGATCGCAGCAAAGGTCGTCATCATGATCGGACGGAAGCGCAACAGCGCCGCTTCGCGGATGGCGTGCTCGGCCGACAGGCCAACGCGTCGCCGCTCGATGGCGAAGTCGACCATCATGATCGCGTTCTTCTTGACGATGCCGACCAGCATGACGATGCCGATCATGGCAATCACCGACAATTCCATTTTGAACAGCATCAGCGTCAGGATCGCGCCGATGCCGGCCGACGGCAGGCCGGAGATGATGGTGATCGGATGGATGAAGCTCTCGTAGAGAATGCCGAGGATGACGAAGGCAGCGAAGATCGCGGCCAAGATCAAGATGCCCTGCCCGCGCAGCGAATCCTGGAACACCTGCGCGGTGCCTGAGAATCCGGTGACGATGGTGACCGGCAGCCGCGAGTCACGCTCGATCTCGGTGATCTTGTCCACCGCGTAACCAAGTGACACGCCGGGCGCGAGATTGAATGAAATCGTCACCGCCGGCTGCTGACCCTGATGGTTGATCTGCAACGGCCCCACCGATGGCACCATGCGCGCCACCGCGTCGAGCGGAATCGGCCTCCCCTGCGCAGTCTTCACATACAGCTTGGAGAGGTCGGCCGGATCGATGCGGAATTCCGGCTTCGCTTCCATGATGATCTTGTAGTCATTGGACGGCATGTAGATGGTGCCGACCTGACGCGTGCCGTAAGCGTTGAACAGTTCATTGCGGATCTGACCGACGCTGATGCCGAACACCGCCGCTTTCTCGCGATCGACCTCGACGCTGAGCTGCGGGTTCTTGATGTATAAGTCGGTGGTAACGTCAAGCAGGCCCGGCACCTGGGCCATCTTATCGCGGATTTGTGGAGCGAGCCGGTACAGCGCCTCGGAATCTCCGCTCTGCAGGACGTACTGATACTGGCTCTTGGAGATGCGACCGCCGATGTTGAGATTCTGGATGCTCTGGAAGAACGCCTGTAACCCCGGGACCTGCAACGCGGTGCGGCGCAGCCGCCCGATCACGGTCTGCACGTCGTCGCGCTCACTCTTCGGCTTCAGCGAAATGAAGAAGCGGCCGTAGTTCGTCGTCGCGTTGGGACCGCCCGCTCCCACCGTGCTGTTGATGTATTCGACCGCCGGATCGGCTTGCAGCAACGCCGCGAGCGCCTGTTGGCGCTGAGCCATCGCCTCGTATGAGGTGTCGGTGGCCGCCTCCGTGACGCCGATCAGGAAGCCGGTATCCTCCTGCGGGAAGAAGCCCTTGGGCACGACAATATAAAGCGCGATCGTGCCGGCCAGCGTCAGCAACGTCACGACCAGCATGACGGACTTGAACGCAAGCACGCGGTCGAGCGCCCATTCGTAGGCGCGTAGCCAGCTTGCGAACATCGCCTCAAACGCGCGCAGCACAATGTTCGGCCGCTTCTCGTGATTATGCGAGCGCAGCACGCGAGCGCACAGCATCGGCGTCAGCGTCAGCGAGACGAAGCCGGATACCAGAATCGCGACCGCGACCGTCACCGCGAATTCGCGGAACACGCGGCCGACGATGCCGCCCATCAGCAGCACCGGGATGAACACCGCGATCAGCGAGAAGGTGATCGAGATGATGGTGAAGCCGATTTCGCGCGCGCCCTTCAGCGCGGCCTCGAACGGCCGCATCCCCTCCTCGATGTGACGCATGATGTTTTCGAGCATGACGATGGCGTCGTCGACGACGAATCCCACCGACAGCGTCAACGCCAGCAGCGTCATGTTGTTGATCGAGAAGTCGAACAGATACATCAGCGCGCACGTGCCGATCAGCGAGATCGGCACCGCCAGCGCCGGAATGAACGTTGCCGACGCCGAGCGCAGGAACAGGAAGATCACCAGGATCACCAGCGCCACCGCGATCAGCAGCGTCTCCTCGACGTCCGCCACCGCCTGGCGGATCGAGATCGAGCGGTCCATCATGACGTCGACTGACACCGAAGGCGGAATTTGCGCCCGCAACGCCGGCAGCTTGGCGCGCACGCCGTCCACCACCTCGACCAGATTGGCGTCGGGCTGCTTCTGAACCGCCAGCACGATGGATCTGTTGCCATTGAGCCAGGTCGCGATCTTATCATTCTCAACGCTGTCGTAGACCGAGGCGATCTCGTCGAGCTTCACCGGCGAGCCGTTACGCCAAGCGACGATGACCTTGCTGTATTCGGACGCCTTCGGCATCTGGCCGGAGGCGACCAGCGCGACGTCCTGTTTGGGACCGTTCAGTGTTCCGACCGGCGTGCTCGAGTTGGCGTTGGTCACCGCCGCGCGCACGTCGTCCAGCGTCAGGCCGCGCGCCGCCGCGGCCTGCGGGTCAACCTGCACACGAATAGCGAACTTCTGACTGCCGTAGATCAGGACCTGTGCGACGCCGGGAATCTGCGACAGCGTCTGCCCGACGGTGATCTCGCCGTATTCGTTCACCGCCGACAGCGGCAGCGTGTCCGACGACAGCGACAGATAGATTACCGGATAATCCGCCGGATTCACTTTGCGGAAGCTCGGCGGAATCGTCATCTCGATCGGCAATCGCCGTTGCGCGATGGTCAACGCCGTCTGCACGTCCAGCGAGGCCGCATCGATATTGCGGTTGAGATCGAACTGGATGGTGATGCTCGACTGGCCTTGCGACGATTGCGATGACATCGACGAGATGCCGGCGATGGTCGAGAGTTGCCGCTCGATGATGCCGGCAACCGACGCCGCCATGGTTTCGGCGCTGGCGCCCGGCAAGGTCGCGGTCACCGCGATGGTCGGGAAGTCGACCTTCGGCAGCGCCGATACCGGTAGCAGGCGGAAGCCGAAAATGCCGAACGCGATGATCGACGCCGTCAGCAGCGTCGTCAGCACCGGACGCCGGATACAAAGCTCGGAGAGCGTCATCCGTCAGGCTCCCGCCTTGCGTTCCCGCAACTGGACCAACGTGCCGTCACGAAGCAGCAATTGACCTTCGACGACAACGTTTTCGTCACCGTTCAGTCCGCCGGCGAGAACAGAATTGCCGGACGACGTGCGGGACACCGTCACCGGCTGGACCTTCGCCTTGCCGTCAGTGACGACAAAAACGAAATCACCGTTCTGGCTGCGCTGCACCGCTGCCGAAGGGACGACGACGGCGTTCTCGCGACGCACGATCAAGCGGGTGTTGACCAGCGTTCCAGGCCACAGCGCCTCGCGGCCATTATCCATGATACCGCGCACCGTCACCATGCCAGTGGTAGCGTCGACGGTGTTCTCGATCATCGCAACTTTGCCCTGCTCCGAGGCCTCACGGCCCGGCACCGTAGCAACCACCTGCGCCGAACCGCTTGTCATGGCATCTCGCAGATCGCTCAGCACGGCTTGCGGCACAGCAAACGTGACATAGACCGGCGCCATCTGATTGATGATTGCAAGCGGCGCGGTGTCGGCCGGGCGAACGAAATTACCGATCTTCACGGCGGCAGCGCTAATGCGGCCATCGAACGGTGCGCGAATGACTGTGTAGCTCTTCTGCACCCGCAAATTATCCAGCGCGGCCTGATCGGCCTTGATGGTTCCGATCAGAATGTCAGCCTGGGTCTTGGCATTATCGAGATTGACCTGCGTGGTCGCGCCCTTGCCGATCAATTCGCTGTAGCGATTGAGATCGCGCTGGGCACCGGCGAGTTGCGCGCGGTCCCGCGCCAGCGTTCCTTCCGCCTGCTCGATCTGCGCATCGATCTGCCGCGCATCGAGCGTGAACAGGAGATCGCCCTGCTTAACGCGCGCCCCGTCCTCGAAGTGCACGCCGATGATAGTGGTCTCGATGCGGGACTTCAGCGCCACGCTGGAGATCGGCGTCACCGTGCCGATCGCCTCGACATCGACAGGAACCGGTTGCTTCACCGCCTTGGCAACTTCCACGGCCACTTTACGCGGCGACGACGCCTGCTTGGCAGCGGTCTCGCTTCCGTACCAGTACGCGCGGGTCTGGTAGGCGGTGATGCCTCCCGCCGCCAGCAACACCGCAACAACGATCCAACCACGCTTTGCCATGAATGTCTTGTACCCGCCCGCCGCGCACCGCAAAATGGCGCAGCTTCAGTCTGTTGGAAGCTCTTGAAACCTGCCGTTCCAGCCTAAGGTTTTACCACACCGTCCCGGATCGGGATACGCGGCAGGACAAAATCCGGCGGCAGCGTTAGTGACAACTTCGTCATGTTGCCAGCGCATCCCAAGCGATCGGCTTGCGATGCGCTCGCAATCGCCTCAAGCCAGCCCAAATGAGGTCCGGGAACTCATACCCGGCACCCCATAATCAAAGGGCAACCAACCAATCGGCCGATTGCCCCTTCTCTCCGTCTTCAGGATGCCCTCTTAGGGCCTCATCCGAGTCCGATGGCGGTCAACCCGCGATCAGAAGTTACGTTGGGCGCGGACACCAAAGGTCCATGTCCCTTCACTCGCCAGGGTCGCACCGCCGATGGGCGTGACCCCGACGTTCTTCTGGTCGATGTAGGTGTACATGACCTCGCCAGAGAAGGTCAGGTTCTTAACCGGGGTCCATTTGGTCAGGAAACCGAGCTGCGAAATGTTGAAATCTGGATTGCAGGCGAGCAGACCGGAGCAGATCGAGGTTCCCGACAACAGGGCTTTGGCAGTGTCGTTGTAGCGGACTTGGGTATACGAGCCGAACAGCGATGATGACCAATGAGCGTCCCAGTTGTGGTTGAACGCACCGCGCAGGCCCCATGCTTCGGTCTTCTGGATGCTGCCGCCAGCCCCAAACACGCCGTCGCTGGAATAGGCATAGGCGACCCGCGTGTTGCCGCCACCCCAAATCTGGAAGCTGTCCGGGCTGACGCCGCCGATGATGTTGCGCGAGGCGCCGTTGGCGTAGCCGACCGACAGATTGATGGTATCGCCCGCCCCGGTCGGCAGGTTCTTCAACGACAGCGCCAGTTGAGCTGCGAAGCCCCAGGCATCGTCGGGATGGGGCGCGCCTGCGCCGCCGCCGTAATAGCCATAGGGGCCGGCGCGAAGTTGATGCGCCAGCGCCGATGCTTGGAATATGCCCCACGCCTGATCAACGCGAACCTGGCCGACGATATCCGGCACATTGGTGCCGCCCCAATTGCTCGCCGGTGTAAAACCAGAAGTCACGTCGTAAAGCGGCGCGCGCGCGTAAGAACTGACGGGAGCCGCACCGTTCAGGCCGCTCGCCTCCTCAAGGCTGAACGCGGCCGACACGCCGTTGCCGAATGGAGCCGTGTAGGCGATCTGATTGATGCCGCTGTCAACGTCTTCGCCGCCGATCAGATAGGATGTATTGTTGCCGGGAAAGCCCGTCCATGGCGCGGAGAATTGCGACACCGCCTTACCCATGGTGAAACCGGCAAATTGGATGAAAGCGTAATAGACGCCGACATCGCCGCCTGCGCGCGCGGAACTATCCGTCGTCCAGTTGAACCGCAAGTCGGAGTAGGTGCGAACCACGCCATACTCGGTCGCGGTGCGGGTATCGAGGGTGAGGCCCAAACGCGAGCGAGCGATGTAGTCGTTCGAGGCGCGCGTCACCGGGCCGTTCCACCGCGGCGCATCGTAAGCGCCAGAGGCGTTGAACGAGGTATCGGCACGGACGTACCCGCCAAGTTTGATGCAGGTATCGGTTCCTGGGATGTAGTAGAATCCGGCACCGTAGAGCGAGCAGACCTTCACATACTCAACGGCCTTGGCCTTCAATGGCAAATCAGCCGCCTGTGCCCCACTGACGGCAAACAAAGCCGCCGCCGATCCGATCATTATTGCTTTTGTTGTTGTCGTCATCTTGATCTCCAAACCCGCTCCGATAGCGAGCACCCGGTCAGGCCTGAGAATCCAGCGCGACCCGACGTCGCACCAAAGATGTCGCGACCAGGCATCATCAGGCAAACACAAACCTCTATCCCGAACCGTTGCCGCGCGCTTTTCTGGCGACGTGCTGCACAATGGCAACGGTGGCG
>JAFKKL010000293.1 GCA_017305595.1 Hyphomicrobiales bacterium
CGAACCATTCCCCAATGATCCATGGACCGGCGACGCGGTGAAGCTGTTCGACATGACCGAGAAGCCGGCGATGGAATCCGGCGGCGGCGGTCTGGTGTCGACGACGATGGATTACGCACGGTTCTGCCAGATGTTGCTGAACGGCGGCACACTCGACGGCGAACGCATCATCGGCCGCAAGACGCTGGCCTTCATGGCGTCGGATCACCTCGGGCCGGCGATGCCGCGCAACGGCACGCTGCTGACGCCGGGGCATAGCTTCGGCCTCGGCTTCTGTGTGCGAACCGACGAAGGCATGGCATCGGTGACGAGTTCAGCCGGTCAGTTCTTCTGGAGCGGCATCGCCGGGACGTTCTTCTGGATCGATCCGAAGGAAGACCTGTTCGCGGTGTTCATGTCGCAAGGACCTGGCCAGCGCGAATACTTCCGCAACGTGATCCGCAATCTCGTTTACGCCGCGGTGGAGTGAACACAATCACGTCATGGCCGGACTTGACCCGGCCATCCATCCTTCTTCCGAGGACAGATGCGCGGGTCAAGCCCGCGCATGACGCTAGAATAAACTGCGCGAACTAGCTGATCGTCGCGCCGCCGTCGATCACCACCGTCTGCCCGGTCATGAAGTCGCCAGCGGCCGAGCCCATGAACACCGCGGCGCCCGCGATCTCGTCCGGCGTGCCGATGCGCAGCAGCGGTGAACGCGCGGTCGAGGCCTTGAGGTTGTCCGGATTGTCCCACAGCGCCTTGGCGAAGTCGGTCTTGATCAGGCCGGGCGCGATGCAGTTCACACGCACGTTGTGCTTGCCGTATTCGCAGGCGAGATTGCGCGCGAGCTGCATGTCGGCGGCTTTCGAGATCGCATAGGCGCCGAGGATGGTCGAGCCTTTCAGGCCGCCGATCGACGAGACGATGATGATCGAGCCATCCTTGCGCTCGATCATCTGCGGCACCACCATGCTGATGAGCCAGTTGTTGGCGACGATGTTGTTGCTGAGGATCTTGTTGAACTGATCGTCGGAGATGCCGGCGAGCGGCCCGTAATACGGGTTCGACGCCGCATTGCAGACCAGCACGTCGATCTTGCCGAACGCCTTGTTGGATTCGTCGACGAGGTTCTGCAAATTCTCCTTACTGGAAATGTTCGCCGCGATCGCGACCGCGGTGCCCTTGCCGAACTTGTCATTCACCTCCTTCGCGACCTGATCGCAGACGTCCTGCTTGCGCGATGAGATCACCACCTTGGCGCCGTGCTCCGCCATGCGCTCGGCGATGGCGCGCCCGATACCGCGCGTCGAGCCGGTGATCACCGCGACTTTTCCCTTCATGTCGAACAAGGTCATACGTTTCTCCTTTGATGATTGTTGTAACGTCGTGATCGATGGCGTTCGTTACGCCAGCTTGGTGGCGCTGGAAGGTTCAGCGCCAGAAGGCTGATGCATCGCGGCGTGGGATGGATCGGCAATCCACGGCTGCTGGTTGACCATCGGAATGCGCCAGCCGCTATGGCCGTCGCTTGAGAGATGATCGAGCCGCGTCACCGACACATTGTCGATGGTGAAGGCAAGCCCCCGCTCCGGCTGATCGTTCAGCGCAACGCCGAGCGCCGCCTTGATAGTGCCGCCATGCGCGACGACGACGACATCGCTGCCGGCATGCGCTGCATTGATGCGCTGGATAGCCCCTTTGACGCGATTGTAGAGGTCCATGAAACTTTCACCGCCCGGCGAGGGCTCGTCGATCGGCGCGAACCAGTAGGTCCCGACGGCGATCGGCCTGCTGGCGAAAAATTCCGCGCGGTTGAGCCCCTGCCATTGGCCGAGATGCTGCTCGGCAAACGCAGCTTCATGCGGCATCGACGCGGGTTTCGGATAGCCGGCCTGCCACAACGCATTCGCGGTCTGATGCGTGCGCTTGAGGTTGCTCGCAAACCACGTCGCTTGACGTGGCAGAATTTTCGCGACCGCGTCGAAGACGACACGATCACTGCAATCGCAACCGATGTCGGTCTGGCCGTAGATGCAGCCGCCATCCTCACGCACCGGCGCGTGACGCACCCACCACCATCGCGTCGCCACCATGCCGGCAGGAACGCTGTGCTGAGCCACGAATGGCGATTGCGGAGGATTCGACATGGCGAGAGCCCTTCAATACTGTTTCGCGCGGCTGTAAGTGAGATATAGCGGGATCATAAGTCAACGCCATGTCCAGCATGGCCGTCTGCGCGAGCGGTTTGCTTCAAACATTGTATGAATTCCATCGCGCGGCAAACAGCAGTCACGTTCAAGCACATCAGGTTCAAGCACGGAGAGTTTCATGGGTCGCCTCGAGGGCAAATCGGTCATCATCACCGGCGCGGGCAGCGGCATCGGCCGCGCGGCTTCGCTGCTGTTCACCAAGGAGGGCGCCAAGCTGATTGCCGTTGACCGCACCGAAGGCGTCAAGGAAACCGTCGATCAAGTGCGCAAAGCCGGCGGCACCGCCGAAGCCGTGATGGCCGACGCGGGCTCCGAGAAGGACGTCATCGCCTATATCGACAAGGCACTCACGGCTTACGGCAAGCTCGACGCGATCTGGGCCAATGCCGGCGTCAGCGGCGGTCTCATTCCTCTCAGCGAACAGACGGTGGATCATTGGCAGGAAATCCTGCGCATCAATCTGATCGGCCCGTTCCTCGCCGTAAAATACGCGATTCCGCACATGACCAAGCAGGGCCATGGCTCGATCGTCTGCACCGCGTCGGTCGCCGGTCTGAAATCCGGCGCCAGCGGTCATCCTTACGCTGCATCGAAAGCGGGCGTCATCAGCCTGGTGCAGACCACCGCCTACTCGCTCTCCGGCACCGGCGTGCGCATCAACGCGGTCTGCCCCGGCCTCATTGAAACCGGCATGACCAAGCCGGTGTTCGATCGCGCCAAGGAGCGCGGCACGCAGGACAAGATCGGCCAGCTCAATCCGCTGAAGCGCCCGGGTCAGCCGCACGAACTGGCGGCGATGGGCCTGTTCCTCGCCAGCGATGAAGCTTCCTACGTCAACGGACAGGCGTTCCCGGTCGACGGCGGCCTCACCGCTTCGATGCCCTACACCGGCAAGCCGATCTAAGAACGCCAGGCAAATCACACAAATCCGGTTTTGATCTCATCAGAACCGGATTTTAGTGATCCGATCCACTCGTCGTCGCGGCCGCCGGCAGCATTCGCGCCCGCACACGCTCACGGTAGAAGGCGTAGAGGCCTGACGCCACGATCATCGACGCGCCAGCGATCATCGGAACGTCCGGCACTTCGCTGAACAGGATGTAGCCGAGCAGGATTGCCCACAGCAGCGCGGTATAGCGGAATGGCGCCACCGCCGAGATATCGCCGGCGCGCATCGCCATGATGACGCATTGATATCCGGTCAACACAAACACCGCCGCCAGTGCCAGCAATCCAACCACGCGCGCGGACGGCTGAACCCAGCCACCAAGCGGCACCAGCACCACCGCACCCACCACCGTCACCACGATGGTCGTCAGTAACGTGATGAACAGCGACGGAATTTCCGCTGGAATGCGATTGGTAGCGAGATCACGCAGCGTGCAAAACAGCACGGAAATCAACGCCAACAGAGCGAACTGATTGAAGCCGTCGACGCCGGGCCGGACAATCACCAGCACGCCGGCAAAGCCGACGCCGATCGCCGTCCAGCGTCGCCAGCCAACCGGTTCGCTGAGCACCACCGCAGCACCGAGCGTGATGGCCAATGGCAGCGCCTGCATGATCGCGGAAATATTCGCCAGCGGCAGATGCACGATCGCGGCAAGAAACGCCACGGTACCGCCCACCTCGCCCATGACGCGCAACGCCACCGGCTTCACCATCAGCGTGCGCACTGGTCGAATGGCCCGTCGGGAGATCGTCAGCGTCGCAATCAGCACGATGGCGAACAGGCCGCGCACCAACATGATCTCGCCGAAATTGATTTCCGACGATACCGCCTTGGTGATGGCGTCATTCATGGTGAAGCTGGCCATGGCAATCGCCATGAACAGACTACCGCGAAGATTGGGGGAAAGAGCCACGATGAGGTCAGGTCCGGCGCGTGAAGACGCGCGCCAACGGGCAAATCAGAAAATGGAAACGAATAGAATCGAGGTGCGATCCGGATCGGACCGCACCTCGGAAAATTGCGTTATTTCGCGCCCGCCTTTTGCGCGTATTCCCAGGCCGCCTTGGCGAGAGGAACGGTCCGCTTGGCGGATTCCATCGCCTTGGCGCTCGCCGCGGTGCCGTCGCGAATCCGGCCGGCGATCCCCTGCGTGATGCCCGCGAGGCGGAACAGGTTGTAGGAGAAATACCAGTTGAACTCCGGCACCTCGTCGCCCGTCACCTTGCAATAGATGGAGGCGGCTTCATCCATGGTCGGAATGTTGAGTGCCTTGAGATCGATGTTGGCGAGACCCGGCATGGTCCACTGCATCAGGAGATACGTGAAATCCGCCATCGGATCGCCGAGCGTCGACAATTCCCAATCCAGCACGGCCTGCACGCGCGGCTCGGTCGCGTGGAAGATCATGTTGTCGAGGCGATAGTCGCCGTGCACGATCGACACGCGGCGCTGCTCCGGCATGGTGCTCGGCAGCCACTCGATCAGCCGTTCGACCTCCGGAATATGCTGCGTCTCCGACGCACGATACTGCTTGGTCCAGCGGTCGACCTGGCGCGCGAAATAATTGCCCGGCTTGCCGAAGTCGCCGAGACCGATAGCCTGCGGATCGTACTGATGCAGTTTCGCCAGCGTCTCGATCTTGCTGGTGAAGATCGCGCGGCGCGCTTCCGGCGGCTGGCTCGGCAACGCCGGATCCCAGAACACGCGCCCCTCTTCCATCGACATGATGTAGAACGCCGCGCCGATCACCGAATCGTCGGTGCACAGCGCGTAAGCGCGCGCGACGGGGAAGCCTTGCTTGCTGAGCGCCGCGATCACGCGGAACTCGCGATCCACCGCATGCGCAGACGGCAACAGTTTGCCGAACGGCTTGCGCCGCATCACGTAGGAACGGCCCGGCGTATCGAGCCGATAGGTCGGATTGGACTGACCGCCCTTGAATTGCAGGACCGTCAATGGTCCCGCGTAACCTTCGACATGCTCCTTCATCCAGTTCTCGAGGCGGATCTCATCGATGCGATGCCGCTCCTCGACAGGCTTGGTGCCGGAGAACTCTTCGTCTTTTCTAACGCCGTCTGCCAAAGTGGCGCTCCGTTTGGTTTCATCCCACGGGATTTCGTTCCAGCGGGAGCGCCACGATGGCTGACCCGCTATTTCGAAGCCGCCTGATTGGCATACTTCCGAAGTTCAAGTCTGGCAATGGCGCGATTGTGCACCTCGTCCGGACCGTCCGCCAGCCGCAGGGTGCGGACATGGGCGTAGGAGTTGGCAAGGCCCGCATCGTCGGACACGCCGGCGGCGCCGTAAGACTGGATCGCATGATCGATGATCTTCAACGCCATGTTCGGCGCGGCGACCTTGATCATCGCGATCTCGAGCTGCGCAGTCTTGTTGCCGACCTTGTCCATCATGTCGGCGGCCTTGAGGCAGAGCAGCCGGTTCATCTCGATGTCGGTGCGTGCTTCCGCGATGCGCTGCTCCCACACCGACTGCTCGATGATCTTCTTGCCGAACGCAGTGCGCGATGACAGCCGCTTGACCATCTTCTCCAGCGCTTCCTCGGCCTTGCCGATGGTGCGCATGCAATGATGGATACGGCCCGGACCGAGACGGCCCTGCGCGATCTCGAAGCCACGCCCTTCACCGAGCAACAAATTGCTCACCGGAACGCGCACGTTCTCGAACAGCACCTGCGCATGGCCGTGCGGCGCGTCGTCGTAGCCGAACACCGGCAACATCTTCTCGATGGTGATGCCCTTCGTATCCATCGGCACCAGGATTTGCGACTGCTGCTGGTGACGGGCGGCATTGAAATCGGTCTTGCCCATCAGGATGCCGATCTTGCAGCGCGGATCGCCGGCGCCGGACGACCACCACTTGCGGCCGTTGATGACGTAGTGATCGCCGTCACGCTTGATGCTGGTTTCGATGTTGGTGGCGTCGGACGAAGCCACTGCCGGCTCCGTCATCAGGAACACCGAACGGATCTTGCCGTCCATCAGCGGACGCAGCCACTGGCGCTTGTGCTCCTTGGTGCCGTAACGCATCAGCACTTCCATGTTGCCGGTATCCGGCGCGGAGCAGTTGAACACTTCCGACGACCAGCTCACGCGGCCCATTTCTTCGGCGAGCGACGCATATTCGAGATTGGTCAGCCCGGCGCCGCGGAATTCGTCGTCCTCATGCTCGGACGGCGGCATGAACATGTTCCACAGCCCCTCCGCGCGGGCCTTCTCCTTCAGCTCCTCAAGAATGGGAATGACCTTCCAGCGGTCGCCGGTCTCGTCCTGTTTCCGATAAATCGGTTCGGCCGGGCGCACATGCTTGGTCATGAACGAGCGCACACGGTCGAGCCATTCGCGCTGGCGATCAGACATATTGAAGTCCATCGGAGGATCCTCGCGGTTGTCTTGAAAAATGAGGGGTCACGCCATCGCCCCGGCCTTCGCGCACACACGCGACATTATCGCGTGTGTGTTGCGAAACGACGGAGCAACGACGACCGCGAAACGCCCGATGCCGATACGCATTGACAATTCGCGACTATGAAACGATAGTTTCATACAACTGTTTGAATTGCAATCGCCAGATGGTTTCGGGGGATGTCCGCCTCGCATGGCGCATCTGACAAAGCG
>JAFKKL010000294.1 GCA_017305595.1 Hyphomicrobiales bacterium
CGGCATCTGGGGGCCGGCCACGACCAACGCGACTCTGCTCGCTGCATCAGAAATCAACCGTCGTGGGGGAATTCTTGGTCGTGAGATCGAGGTCGTCCTGTGCGAAGCCGGCGGAGCTATCGAGGACGTGGCGCGCCATGTCAAAGATGCGATCGAGTTCGATGAAATCGATCTGGTGATGGGATCCCATATCAGCGCGGTGCGTCTGGCGCTCCGGAAGGCGATCGCCGGGCGTGTCCCTTATATCTACACGCCCGTCTATGAGGGGGGCGAGCGCACGCCGGGCGTGTTAGCGATCGGGGAGACGCCGCGCAGCCATAGCAGGCCGGCGATTCACTGGTTGGCAACCGCTAAACAGGCCAAGCGCTGGTATCTCATCGGCAGCGATTACGTGTGGCCGTGGCTCTCGCATCGCGCCTTGAAGAATTACATCGCCGAATCCGGCGGGCGCGTCATTGGGGAAGAGTTCGTTCCGCTTGGGGTCGATAATCACGACGTTCATCTTGCGCGGATTCGCGCGGCTAAGCCCGACGTTGTGGTGATCTCGTTGATCGGCGCGGACAGTATCGCTTTCAACCGATCCTTCGGCGAGGCGAGGTTGGGCGGCAAGATACTGCGTCTTGCCGGGGCCATGGACGAAACTGTGCTGTTAGGGATTGGTGCTGATAATACTGAGAACCTTTTCTGCGCTTCCGGCTACTTCAATTGCATTCGATCGGCGGAGAACGAGGCATTTTTGGAGCGCTACCGTTCGGCATTCGGTACCTGTGCGCCGCCCGTGGGATCGGTCGGAGAATCGAATTACGAAGGGCTGCATTTTCTGGAAACCGTCGTTCGACAGGCGGGCTCGGCCGGCTCGCGTGCACTGCTCGCGGCCGCGAACAACACCATCTACAGCAGCGTTCGCGGTTCTGTATCGGTACGCAAAGGGCGCGCCACCATGCCCATTTTCCTTGCTGAATCAGATGGTATCGACTTCAAGATCATGCATCAGTTCTGACGATTCAGATAATACTTGAAAAGGAAAATATTTCCGTATCTAATGATCCTGCTCGCGCCGATCTGGCGCGGTGTTCGATGACGATATCGAACGCAAGCGATCCAATTCGGTTGACCGATCGAACGGTTGTCGTGGAGGGATCATGTCTGTGTCGCTTCCAACTCCGGACCAAATGCGCGCGGTCGCGGCGCAGTGCGGTCTCTCGCTGACGTCGGATGATGTCACGTCTTTCCTCGGTTTGATGCGCGGTTCGATCGACGCCTACAACGCGGTTGCGTCGATGCCCGACGAACTGCCCGCGGTGAGTTATCCGCGAACACCCGGCTATGCTCCGGCACCGGAGGAGAATCCGCGAAATGCCTGGTACCGCAAGACCAGCATCAAGGGGGCGTCGAAGGGCAAGCTCAAGGGCCGCACTGTCGCGCTGAAAGACAACATCATGCTGGCCGGCGTGCCGATGATGAACGGTTCGGCGACGCTGGAAGGCTTCGTGCCGGATTTCGATGCGACGCTGGTGACGCGCATGCTCGATGCCGGCGCGGAGATCGTCGGAAAAACCCACTGCGAAAACTTCTGCATGTCCGGCGGAAGCCATACGAACGCGATCGGTCCGGTACATAATCCTCACAAGATGGGTTATTCCGCAGGAGGGTCGTCGTCGGGGAGTGCTGTCGTCGTCGCGCTTGGCGAAGCTGATATGGCAATCGGTGGTGATCAGGGCGGGTCGATCCGCATGCCATCGTCCTTTAGCGGGACTTACGGGATGAAGCCGACCTGGGGGCTGGTGCCGTATACCGGCATCATGCCGATCGAGATCGTCATCGACCATACCGGTCCGATGACTGCGAATGTTGCCGATAACGCGCTGCTTCTTGAGGTCATCGCCGGTGACGACGGCTATGACCCTCGGATCAAGGCGCCGAAGGTGCAAGATTACACCAAAGCGCTCGGCAAGGGCGTCAAGGGCCTCAAAATCGCGGTTGTCGAGGAAGGCTTCCAGCAACTGGGTGCCGAAGCGGATGTCAATGAAAGCGTGCGAGAGGCGGCGAAGCGGCTGCGCAGCCTTGGTGCCACTGTTGATAATGTCTCAATCCCGATGCATCTGTCCGGTCTGCCGATCTGGACGCCGATCGGCGCCGAGGGCATGACGCAGACCATGATGTTCGGTGACGGCTACGGTCTCAGCCGCCTCGATCTGTACTCCAACGCCATGATGGATTTCCATCGCGGCTGGCGGCGGCAAGCGGATGCCTTGTCCGAGACCACCAAGCTGATGTTGATGCTCGGTACCTACATCAACAACACTTACGGTCCGAAGTACTATGGAAAGGCCATCAATCTCAGTCGGCGATACACCGCAGCCTATGACAAGGTGTTGGCGGATTACGATCTGCTTCTGATGCCGACGACGCCGATGAAGGCAACGCCACTACCAGGCCCTGACGCAAGTCGCGAAGAGTATGTGCAACGCGCGTTTGAGATGATCGTCAACACGGCACCCTTCGACGTGACGCATCATCCGGCGATGTCGATTCCTTGCGGAATGTCGGAAGGCCTGCCCGTCGGGTTGATGCTGGTCGGTCGCCATTTCGATGAGATGACGATCTATCGCGCGGCGCATGCTTTCGAGCAGGCTGGCGATTGGAAGAAGATGTAGTGCATCGCGTGCAGCGATCGGAAAGCCTGGCGCATGGATAGCGCGTTCATTGCCGCATTCGAGATTCTGAGCTTCGGAGCGATCATCGTGCTGGTGACGCTGGGTCTTGGAATCATCGCCAGCATGATGGGAATCTTCAACTTTGCGCAGGGTGAGTTCGTCCTGCTCGGTGCTTATGTCACATATCTGGCCGCGACAGCAGGGTTGCCGGTTTGGGTCGGGATGCTGGCGGCGCCGTTCATCGTCGGCCTGTTCGGTTTCGTGCTGGAGCGGCTGATCATAAGGCGCTTCTACCTCGCGCCGATTGTCGCGATGCTTGGCACTTACGCGATTGGCCTGATTATCCGCGAAGCTGTGCGCGGGCTGATTGGTGGCCGCTATATTTCAGTGTCGGAACCTTTGGGTGGATCGCTGGATATCGGCGACATTCATGTGTCGATGTGGCGCCTCGTCATTATCGTCATTACGATACTTGTGATGGTCGCCAGCTACCTGCTGCTGGCGCGAACGACTTTCGGGCTGAAGATCCGTGCAACGCTGGAGAATCCTGCGCTCGCGCGCGCATCGGGGATCAACACATCGGCGATCTACGGCTCGACATTTGCTTTTGGCGCGGCGCTGGCTGGCCTTGCAGGCGCGCTGATCGTGCCGGTGTTTACGCTGTTTGCCGATCTCGGCATCAGGTTCCTCATCCAGGGCTTTGTGGCGGTAATGGTCGGCGGCATTGGATCGTTTGCGGGTCCCGTGGCAGGTGCGGGGATTATCGGTGTTCTGAGTGCAGCTCTGCCGTGGGTAATGGCGCCGGTCGTCGCTGACGTTTTGGTCTTCGTGCTGGCAATTGTCTTCATCAAATTCCGGCCGCAGGGCCTTCTGTCGGGAAAAGGGGTGTGACGATGTTCAACGAAACGTACAAGCTGAGTCGACGCAGGTTTCTGAGCAATTTCGCCTTTACGACTGGCGCGATTGCGACCGGCGTAGGAAGTTGGGTCATCCCGGCGGATTGGGCCAATGCCGCGGCTGGGCCGATCAAGGTTGGCATCGGGACCGATATCACCGGGGCCATGGCTTATGCCGGCAATGCAGATGCAAATGTCGCCCGCATGGTCATCAAGGACATCAACGACAAAGGCGGCTTGCTTGGCCGACCGATCGAACTTCACATCGAGGATACGGCGTCGAATGAGGCCGTGGCCGTCGGAAACGTGCGCAAGTTAGTGCAGCGCGATAAGGTCGATATGGTGCTGGGTGGCGTTACCAGTTCGATGCGGAATGCCATCAAAGATCCGATCGTTACTCGGGGTAAGACCCTCTACATCTACCCCCAGCTTTACGAAGGAAAGGAGTGCACGCCGTACATTTTCTGCACTGGTCCGACGCCCGCACAACAATGCGACGAGTTCATTCCTTGGCTGATCAAGAATGGCGGAAAGCGGTTCGCGCTGCCGAGTTCGAATTATGTCTGGCCGCATACGCTCAATGCTTATGCGCGAAAATTGATTGAAGCGAACGGCGGCGAAGTGATCTTTGAAGAGTACTATCCGCTGGATCAGGTCGAGTTCAGTGCGAGCGTCAACAAAGTCATCTCCAACAAGGTCGATGTGGTCTTCAACACCATTATTCCGCCGGGAGTTGGGCCGTTCTTTAAGCAACTCTCCGAGGCGGGATTTCTGAAGAATGGAGGGCGGCTCGCCTGCGTCTACTACGATGAGAACACCCTCAACATCAATCAGCCGGAAGAAATCGAGGGCTTGGCAAGCTGTCTCGATTATTTCAAGGTGCTCGCCAAGGATGACCCTGTCAGCGGACGTATTCAGGCCGAGTACGACAAGAAGTTTCCCGGGAAGTTTCTGCTGGCCGCGGGCAGCGCCGCCACCGGAACTTATCGTGGCTTGAAACTTTGGGAGGCGGCGGTCAAGGAGGCAGGCAAGCTCGATCGTGAATCGGTCGCCGCCGCACTGGATCACGCCAAGATCACCGAGGCACCGGGCGGCCCCGCCGAGATGGTGCCGGGCAAGCGCCATTGCAAGATGAGGATGTATACGGCCGTCGCCAAGGCAGGAAACTACGAAATCGTCGCGCGCAGCCAGGGCCTTGTGGATCCCAAGGAATGCTGATGGTGTTTGTTGCTCTTTCGCGCGGGATAGCTCGATGATGCAGATCGCGCGGACGGCCCCTGCCAAATCGGCAGGGGCGCAGCGCTGGGCAGTGCTGCCGTTTCTGGAAATTGGAGCCCTTGTTGTCGCGCTAGTCCTGCCGCTTCTTCTCCAGGACTACCTGACGGTTTTCGCGACGCGCGTTCTGATCCTTGCGATCTTCGCGGTCTCGTTTGATCTTGTCTGGGGCTATGCCGGGATCATGAGCTTTGGTCAGGCGTTGTTCTTTGGCGCCGGCGGCTATGGTGCGGCGCTGCTGGCGCGGGATCTCGACGTGGTATCGATGTTGCTGATCCTGCCGGCCGGCATCATTATCGGTTTGGTGTTCGCGCTTTTTGTTGGCGGCTTCCTGTTGTTGGGGCGTCATCCGGCAAGTGTGATCTTCGTCGCGTTGGGCACGCTGACGGGTGCCTACGCGGCTGATCGACTGGCGCGAGGGTGGTACTATCTTGGCGGCCAGAATGGAATCCCCTCCATTCCCCCGATGTCGTTAGGCTCATATGATTTCACCGAAGGGCCGGCTTTCTATTACTTCGTTCTCGCCATTCTTGTGGTAACCTATATCGGTTGTCGTTTCCTCGTCCGTTCGCAATTTGGCCTGGCGCTTGCTGGGCTGCGCGAAAACGAACAGCGTATCGCCTTTTTCGGTTATAAGGTTCAGCACCTCAAACTGATCATATTTGCGCTGGGTGGCGCTATTGCAGGACTTGGTGGCAGCCTTTACGCCTTTCATGAAGGGTTTGTCTGGCCGAACATTCTCGGTGTCGTGATCTCGACACAAGTGGTGCTCTACGTTTTGTTCGGCGGCTCAGGGACACTGATTGGTGCCATTATCGGCGCGGTGGTCATCGAAGGTGTCAGTTTCTGGCTTTCCGACAACTATCGTGAGATCTGGCCAATTATCCTCGGCGGATTGCTGCTGCTCGTCATCCTGTTCCGTCCATCGGGCTTGGTAAGTCTTTTGCTCAGCGAGCGTGAGCGGGTCGGAAGTTTTGGGCGCCCGCCGAAGGGAGGGCATCGTGGCTCTTCTTGAGGCGACGGGAATCGTCAAGAGCTTTGGCAAGCTGACGGCGTTGAATGATGCCGGTCTTGTGGTGTCCGAGAATGAGTTTCACGGATTGATTGGCCCCAATGGCTCCGGCAAGAGCACGCTGATGAAGTGTGTAGCGGGTGCCGAAACTCCGACGGCTGGAGCGATACGGTTTGCTGGAAATGATATCACCGGCTTGTCTCCTGCAGATCGCGCTCGCGCCGGAATGAGTCTGAAATTCCAGATCACCAGCGTCTTCCCGGCTCTGACGCTCTACGATAACATTCTCCTGTCACTGCAGGCCGACACGTCACTGTTCGGATTAATGCTGTCAAGGTCGCGCGGTGCGTTGCATGATCAGGTGATGACCATGCTGGAGCAATTTCGGCTGGTACACAGGGCTCATGAGGCCGCCGCGACGCTGTCGCATGGTCAGCAGCAATGGCTGGAAATCGCGATGGCTTTGGCGGCGCGGCCGCGGCTGTTGCTGCTGGACGAGCCCACCGGCGGCATGAGCCTGGAGGAGCGGCGTGTGACTGGCGACCTCCTGCAACCGATCAAATCGCATTGTTCGCTGGTGATCGTCGAGCACGACCTGGATTTCATTCGTGATATTTGTGATCGTTTGACGGTCCTTGATCAGGGGCAGGTGTTAGCGACCGGATCCGTTGCCGACATCCAGGCCAATTCGAAGGTTCAGGAGGTTTATCTGCGCCGTGCCTGAGCAACCTTTTCTTCAGATCGACAAACTGGATGCGGGTTATGGCGGAAGCCAGATCCTGTTCGGCGTCGATATCGTCATTCCCAGGCAGGGTGCTGTTGCGATCCTGGGGCGCAATGGTGCTGGAAAAACCACGCTTATGAAGACGATCATGGGCGAGTTGGAGGTCCGCGGCGGCGGGCTGCGTTTT
>JAFKKL010000295.1 GCA_017305595.1 Hyphomicrobiales bacterium
GAGCACAAGATGCATTCCGAATGGGGGACCATTTCGGAAGAAACGGCGACGGCACTGAATGCCGCGCGCGCGGCCGGCGGACGCATCGTCGCGGTCGGTACCACCTCGCTGCGCTTGCTCGAAAGTGCGGCCGATGCCGACGGCGCCATCAAACCGTTTTCCGGCGACACTGATATCTTCATCACGCCGGGTTATCGCTTCCGTGCCGTCGATGTGCTGATGACGAATTTCCATCTGCCGCGCTCGACGCTGTTCATGCTGGTGTCGGCTTTCAGCGGCCTCGATACGATGAAGCAGGCCTACGCGCACGCGATCGCCGGCGGCTATCGCTTCTATTCCTATGGCGACGCCAGCCTGCTGTTTCCGGATTCCGCGCGCCGATGACGGTCCCCAATCATTTCGAATTGCTCGGCCAAAGTGGCGACGCGCGTCTCGGCCGGTTGACGACGCCGCACGGCGTGGTGCGCACGCCCGCCTTCATGCCGGTCGGCACCGCGGGCGCGATGAAAGGCATTCACTGGCGCGAGATCCGCGACAGTGGTGCCGATATCGTGCTCGGCAACACCTATCACCTGATGCTGCGGCCGGGCGCGGAGCGCATCGCGGCGCTTGGCGGCTTGCAGGTGTTCACCGGCTGGAAGGGGCCGATGTTGACCGATTCCGGCGGCTTCCAGGTGATGTCGCTCGCGCAATTGCGGAAGGTGACCGAACACGCGGTGACATTCCGCTCGCACATCGACGGCGCCAGCGTCGAACTGTCGCCGGAGCGTGCCATCGAGGTGCAACGGCTGCTCGGTTCGGACATCGCCATGCAACTCGACGAGTGCGTGCGGTTGCCGGCGGAACGCAACGACATTGAGCGCGCGATGCAACTGTCGTTGCGCTGGGCCGAGCGCTGCAAACTTGCATTCGAAAGCGCGCCACAAGGCCACATGCTGTTCGGCATCGTGCAGGGCGGTGATGTGCCGGCGCTGCGGCACGCCAGCGCGCGCGGTCTCGTCGATCTTGGCTTTCACGGCTATGCCATCGGCGGCCTCGCGGTCGGCGAACCGCAAGACGTCATGCTGCGGATGATCGAGGAGACGGCGCCGCATCTGCCGCAGGATCGGCCGCGTTATTTAATGGGCGTCGGTACACCAGACGATCTCCTGCACGCAATCGCGCGCGGCATCGACATGTTCGATTGCGTGCTGCCGACGCGCAACGGCCGTCATGGGCTGGCATTCACGCGGCGTGGGCCGGTCAATCTGCGCAACGCGCGTCATGCCGACGATCCGCGTCCGCTCGACGAGGAAAGCGCGTGGCCTGCCACCAGCGGCTATTCGCGGGCCTACCTGCATCATCTCATCAAGTCCGGCGAAGCGCTCGGCGCGATGCTCTTGTCCGAGATCAATATCGCCTACTATCAGGGCCTGATGCAGGGCGCGCGCGACGCGATCGCAAGGGGTGAGTTCGGCGATTTCAGCGCCGGGGTGCGTCAGGCGTGGCAGCGCGGCGATCTTACGCCGCGATAGGCGATGCATTTGCCGTGGCTGCCTTGCTCAATTACAGATGATGGCCTTGAACGAATGCTCGGTCACGAAGCCATAGCCGCAGGTGTCGCACGTCCACAGATAGCTGACAGCATTGTCCGACAGGAAGGCCGAGGCTTCCGCGGCGATCATCGAGTCGGCGCAAACCGGGCAGGTCGGCAATTCACGCTCGCGTGGCGCGGCATGGACCGGGGTGGTCGACAGGGATTCCGCAATGGCTGGCATCGTGATCTCCTCTGTTGCTGATTTGCGCTAACAGAATACACCGCGATGTTTGACGATGTCGCAACGCAAATGCGTTGGTTTTACGATTTCTAATGCGACGTGATCGGGATGCAGTGAATGTGATCGGTCGTGATTGCTGCTTGCGCGAACCTCGCCACGTCACCTATCTGATCAGGGATTGCATTCGTCTCGCTCCCAACTCAACTGAACCAGGACATGACAATGTCACAACCTCCGCGACGCCCTCGCACATTGAATGACGCCCGCACCGAGGCGGAATCGGCCTTCAAAAAGGCGACCACCAAGGTCGCCGCTCCGTTGCCGCAGCAGGCGGCGATCCCCGGCGTGAAGGAGCAGGTGACCTTGCGAATCGATCAGGAGGTTCTGGAATATTTTCAGCAGGACGGTCCGGGTTGGCAGGACCGCATCAATGCCGCCCTGCGTAAAGCTGCAGGCAAGTAGCTCTACGTCAGGCTGCTGCGCAGCATCGATCCCTTACGAGCGTGAGAGCGAGATCGAGGCGCTCTTGAAGGCGCCCTCGGAGCGGATGGACACACGCTGTTTGTTGCCGGTCGTCGTCATTGAGAGGTTTGCCGTGAAGGAGGGGGCGCTGACGACGACATCGAAATGGCCGCTATGAGCCTTGCCCTTCAGGTTGCCGCCGACATTTCGGCTGGATTCGTTCCAGGTGCCGGATAACACGCCGCCTTGGGCAATGACATTGCTCTTGAGGTCGAATTTATAGCTGTCGCTGGCGCAGGTCAGCGTCTGATTGAGGCCGGTGCCGTCGCTGCTGACGGCGTAGGTGGCGCGGCAGCGGATGCGCTCGCTCTGCCCATTGTCGAGCGAGACGGTGCCGCTGCCGGACCAAACTCCCGCCATGCCGGAAAATGCACCCGGTGACTGAGCCGTCGCGACCGATCTCAGGTTCAACAGCGCCGCTCCCGCGACGAGCAATCCTAAAGCCAGACCTCGACGTTTCATCCCGGTTTTCATTTTTCGTTCCTGCTGTTCGTTATTGACGTGAAGCTTGCCAGTTGCCGCTGCAGGGGATGCCGCCGGATGCGCCGTTCCATTTGCCGGAGCCGGCATTGCCGCTTAGCTGGCCGTTGGCGTAAGCGCCTTGGAATGACACCTTGACCAGACCGGCGGGACCAACGCGGCCCGAAATATCCGCGCCGGGCGCGGTAATCTTACCGTCGGCGACAATGAGGGGATACTGAGCGGTAGGCTCGCAGTTACCCGACTTGGTGACAATAGTGACGCTCCATTGCCCGTCGTAAGGGGTCTGGGCGTGAACCGAAGTAGCGGCGATGACAGCAGTGCTAGCGAAGGTTGCGAAGCAAAGGCAAGCGTGTAGGCGGCGAAAACGCATGAATCAAATTCCCGATGGCATGATTGGCGGGCTTATTCCGGAGTAATGTGTCCAAAATTTGCTGCGACGCCACATTGGACGTTTCTATCCATCCGATTATAAACAATCAGTAAGGATAAAGGTTCCGGCCATGAAATAAGCCGGATTAATCCCTTCAGAGCTAGTCCAAGTACGACGTTCCCTAGCATCCTCGATGGGAAAGAGGATACAGGCGCAATAAGCCAAACGATTCCAATGGTGAGCGCGGAGGGACTCGAACCCTCGACCCCATGATTAAAAGTCACGTGCTCTACCGACTGAGCTACGCGCTCACGCGTGGGCTGTGTAGGGGAATGGACCCGCACGGGTCAATAGCCGTACAGGGAATGTTTCCACCTCGTCGGAGAAATTAGATTTCTTTGAATTCGTTTGCTCTTAGAGAGCACTTTTCACTAGAAACGTCAGTGACATCCCGGAAACCGATGTGTACTGACTCACTAGTGCAGTGTCGAGGTGTCGGAGGGCACTTGTTGCCGCGGGGCGAGCATCGGCATTGGCGCCGGGCGTAGGCCGATCAACTCAGCCGAACGAGTCCAAGTGTAGCGCCAGAATGCGAACGAATTGATCCGTGACAATTCCAGCGTCGCCAGCGCCACCGCCGAGAGGAAAGGCAGGCTCTGCAACACCAGAACGCCGGCGAAGATATAGATTTCGGTGATCTGCCGGAAGCTGTTGGATGCCACGAGAACCACCGCGCCGATCAACAGCAGCGCACCGATCACCGCTTCCCAGAACGCCTGAAATTCGATCGACATCCGCGACAGGCCGCCTTTCGAGGTGCGTGCGAAGGGCAGATGTTCGGTGATCAAGCCGTTTGCGACAGCGCGCGACACGGTCCATTGCACCGACATAGCCGCGATCATTGCCCCCAGCATCTGGCCGCGCTTGAGCGTGACGCGCAGTTTGTAGAGCGACAGGAAGTGCGCCATCGAAACGATGAAGGCGGCGATGATCGGCAGCGTCAGAATCTTGTCCGGAATGGCGATGTCCGCGAAGGCGACGATCGGCACCCACACCAGATTGAGCAGGGCGACCAGTACGCCGAGGCTTTCGGCGCCGAGCCAATTCAGCCAGCCGAGAGCGAATTCGCGCTTCTGGTCCGGGCTCAGCCGGCTCGCGCCGGGCAGGAAGCGCCGCCAGTGCTTCTTGACAATCTGGAAGCCGCCATAGGCCCAGCGGTGCCGCTGTTTCTTGAACGCTTCGTAGGTGTCCGGAAGCAGTCCGTGGCCGTAGCGCTTGTTGGTATAGTGCGTCAGCCAGCCGTGTTCGATGATAGCGAGGCCGAGGTCGGTGTCCTCGCAGATGGTGTCGCCGGCCCAGCCACCGGCCTTGTCCATCGCCTCGCGGCGGATCAGGCACATGGTGCCGTGGACGATGATGGAATTGGTTTCGTTGCGCTGGACCATGCCGATGTCGAAGAAGCCGGCATATTCGCCGTTCATGGCGTAATGCATCAGCGACAGGTCTTCGTCGCGATGGTCCTGTGGCGCTTGCACCAGGCCGACACGGGGATCGTCGAAAGCCGGGACGAGGTCTTTGAGCCAGTCGGGCTGAACAACATAGTCGGCGTCGATGATGCCAATGATCTCGGCGTCCGCGGCGGTGCGGTCCATGGCAATACGCAAGGCGCCCGCCTTGAAGCCCTTCACTTTCTCGGCGTTGATGAACTTGAAGCGCTCGCCGAGCATCCGGCAATGATCCTGGATCGGTTGCCAGAATGCAGGATCGGGCGTGTTGTTGATGATCACCACGCATTCGAAGTTCGGATAGTCGAGCCGTGCCACGGCGTCGAGCGTCTGCTTCAGCATCTCCGGCGGTTCGAAATAGGCCGGGACGTGGATCGACACCATTGGGTGCTTGCGGTCTGGAGCTGAGGCAGCGGCTGCCGTCTTCTCGGGCGAGAGCAGCCGGGCCGGGCGGTGGCCGAACGCGATGGTCGCGATCTCCTCGATGCGCGCCATCGCGATCAGGATCAGCGGCACCAGCAGGGTCAGGCCCAGCGTCATGGCGAACGCCGAACCCCAGACGAAATAGTGGCCGTTCCAATAGGCGAACACGGTCGCGACCCAGGCGCCGACGCCGTTAGCGGCGACCGATAACATCCCGGCCTGCAACACCGTCGGCTTGTAGAGGCGGAAGATCGGAAGTGACAGCAGCACACCGATCAACAGCGCGATGCCGGCCTGCTTCCAATAGGCCTGGTCGACAACAGGCCCGGTCCAGTTGAATTTCGGTTCGCGGCTGGCGTTCAGGATGCCCCAGTAAGGACCAACACCACCCTCAAAGTACTTCCACGGCTGATCGATCGCTTCGACGATATTGTATTCCATCCCGATCGACTGGGCGCGGGTGACGAAGTTGCGCAGCACCACGGCCTGCTCGAAAGAGCCGGGTACGGCGTTCTTCAGATTGTAGCCGGCTGATGGCCAGCCGAATTCAGCAATGACGATGCGCTTGCCCGGAAATGCCTCGCGAAGCTTCTGATAGATGATCAGGGCCTGCTCAACCGCCTGCTTGTCGGAGAAGCCTTCCCAGTACGGCAGGATATGCGCTGCGATGAAGTCGACCGACGACGCAAGCTCGGGATGCTCGAGCCAGATATTCCAGATTTCGCCAGTTGTCACAGGGACATTAACTTGGCTTTTGACCCTCTGGATGAGCTTGATGAGGTCGTCGACCTTCTGGTCGGCGCGGTAAATGGTTTCGTTGCCGACGACGATGCCGTTGACGTTACTGTTGTGTTTGGCGAGTTCGACCGCGGCCTGGATTTCGCGCTCGTTGCGGTCGACGTGTTTATCGATCCAGGCGCCGACCGTGACCTTGATGCCGGCCTCGTTGGCGATCGGCGGTACCAGTTCGACGCCGCCGGTCGACGAGTAGAGGCGCACGGCGCGCGTCAGCGGCGCCAGCACCTTCATGTCGGCGCGGATCTTCTCAGCGGTCGGGATGTTGTCGACGTCCGGATGCCCGGAGCCGTCGAACGGCGCATAAGACACGCTCGGCAGGATGCCGGTGAAATCCATCTTGCGGATGGCCGTGCCCTTATTCGCATGCCATTGTTATGCATTGGAGGCGTCTGAAATGCTGCGAGAACTGGAGCGCCGGGCGGGGCCTTTTGCAGTGGTCGCCGTGATAGGGATTGTCGCAGCCGGGACCTATGCCCAGTTCGCCCTGCCTTATTATCGCGGCGGCGCGGAACCGGCGGGATGCTATTTTTACGACGCCCTCTTCATCGGCGTCAGATGTGCTCGGGACATGCCGGGCATGCTTGCTGGCGGGTTGACGATTAGCTGGTATTTGACATGGGGCGTGTACTGGCTGGCGTTGGCTGCGGTGATGCCGCCATTCCTCGGCGTGCCGGTGCTGGGCTTGTGGGGCCTTGTGATCCGAAGCGGGGCGCGCTGGATCTGGAGCAAGCGTTCACAGCCTGCCTTGCATCCCTGAGAACGGATGTATGAGGGGAACGCGGCGGTTCGGCCTGCGTTCGTCTGTCATGTTCACAACCTTGGCCGTAGCGGCGCGCGATCGAAAACGTCTGGCCGAGATTTCCGGCGTCGCCGCCCGCTTCG
>JAFKKL010000296.1 GCA_017305595.1 Hyphomicrobiales bacterium
TTGCATCAAGCGAGACGCCGATGTCGCTTCACGACTTCTGGACTAATGTGAGGCTTGGAGCGAGCCTGATGTTGCCCCGAGCGATCTCCTGCGAGCCGCAACTCGATGCGGACGACCTTACGAGGAGACTTCAAAGCGCCGACCTATGGCTGACGCCTCGGGCCGTCGATGGATTCGAACGCCACCGTCGCGCCGCTCGGCGTGGATTGCGAGGCCACCGGCCCCTGACCGTCGCTAACGCAACCCGCCAAAGCACTCCCCAGCGCCAGGACCAGCGTGGCGCGCCAGAGGGTGCGGATGGATGGACTGCGGGTAAGGGGCATCGGGATATTTACCGGTATCCTGGCTCGCGACATCGCCCGCCGCACCGGCGCCGGGCTCAGAACCGATATCGTTAAAATCCGTTAAGGTCTAGGGCAGAGACCGTTAAAGGCCGTGAAGGGTGAGCGAATTCACCCCGCGCATGGCACGATTTGCGTCAAATTGAGTGCGCGCCAATTTGGCTTGGCGCGTTTTCTTTACGCGAACCGGTGTTCACTTCGTTTGAAAACGCTCTCAGTCGTTGGACAACGCGATGGCGTGGATGTGCCGGCCATAGTCCGGTTCCTTGCGATGCACCGAGCGCCGGTAGCTGAAGAAGCGGTCGTCGGCATAGGTGTCGTTGCCGAGATCGTCGATCATCAGCACGCCGGCCTGTTCCAGCCGGGCGCGGATGAAGCCCGCGAGATCGAACATCGCATGGCCGTCGCGCTCGGAAGCGATGAAGAACGCCGCATGGCCGGGATCGGCGGCGGTGAAGCGTTCGACGAACTCCGCGCCGACCTCGTAGCTGTGCTGGCGGATCAGCGGGCCGATGGCGGCGATGATGCCGTTGCGTTCGGCGCCGAGTTTTTCCATTGCTGCAATAGTCGATTCCAGCACACCGGTCAGCGCGCCCTTCCAGCCGGCATGCGCCGCGCCGATCACACCCGCCTTGGGATCGGCGAACAGCACCGGTCCGCAATCGGCCGTGGTGATGCCGATGGCGAGATCGGGGATGCGGGTGACGATGGCATCGGCGTGGGGGCGGGTGGCCGAATCCCACGCCGCCTCCGCAACGGCGACGTCCGGCGAATGCACCTGATAGGCGGTGAGGAAATTGTCCGGCGCGACATTCATCACCGCCGCCATGCGCGCACGGTTTTCGCGGACATGATCCGCGTTGTCGCGCGAGCCAAGGCCGCCGTTGAGGCTGGCATAGATGCCGTCCGAGACGCCGCCCTCCCGGGTGAAGAAGGCGTGGCGCAGATTCGGGACGGCAGCGAGCAGAGACGAGGCGAGCATCATGGCGCGGCTCCGGCAGCGGGGTCTTCGTCGGCGAATCCGACCAGCATGGGCAACGACGGATCGGAGATCGCCAGCACCTTGAACATCGCACCCATGCCGCCGCGCCCGCCGCCGATCAGGCGAGTCTTCGCGGTCTTGATGCCGTCGGCCACCTCTTCGCTGGCGTTGGCCATCAACGAATTGGCGCGCGCGTCGATCCCCAGCCGTTGCAGGAATTCGCCTTGTGTCACCGGGCCATGCACGCAGGCGCCGACGTCTTCGGCGGCGCGCGCCAAAGCCTGAAAATCGACATGGGCGGTGACGTCGGCTTCGCCGGCGTTTTGCAGCGGATCGGCGAAGGAGTGCCGTGCGATGGCTTGCAGCGTGTCGCCGGCATCGCTGCGAACGTGGCCATAGTCGACGATCAGCGCCGCGCCGCCGGTTTCGCGCAGCCGCGTCGCCAGCGCCATGATCTCGCTGTCGGGTCGCCATTCGAAGATGGCGCCGACCGGCGCGGCGCGCACCAGCGGCGGCAACAGCACCTCGAAACGTGGCACTGCGTCCTGCGCGACGCCGAAGATCAGTTTGCCGGCAGCGTCGAGTTCGACGGTGCGTTCGTGCCAGCCGTCGTCGCGTTTCACCATCTGATGGATCGGCAGCGCGTCGATATATTCGTTGGCGAGAATGATCGAAGGTCCGCGCGGCACGTCATCGAGCGAATTGTGCCAGTGCGCGTTGTGGACGCCGGCGAGCGTGGCGCGCTGCTGGTCGCGCAGCACCGGATTGATCTCGACCATATGAATGCTGAGCGCATCGTGCAGTGGCGGCAACACGCGCAATGCGCGGAGCGCGTCCGCCATCATGGTGCCGCGGCCGGGGCCGAGTTCGATCAGGTGCACCGTCGATGGTGATCCCATCTCGCGCCATACCGAGGCCGCCCACAGGCCGATCAACTCGCCGAACATCTGGCTGACTTCCGGCGCGGTGATGAAATCGCCCTCTCGGCCGAGCGGATCGTGCGCGATGTAGTAGCCGTAGCGCGGATGCGTCAAACACAACTGCATGTAGCGCCATACCGGCATCGGCCCGGCGGTGGCGATCAGCTTGGCGATCTCGTGGTGAAGCGGAGACCCGTCGATCACGGTGCACCTCGCGCGGCGGTTGGCGGCTGCGGCTTGCGGCGCAACGCGGTGACGATGATGGCGATACCGGCCAGCACCATCGGCACCGACAGCAGCATGCCCATGGTCAATCCGCCCCACAGGAAGCCGAGTTGCGGATCGGGTTCGCGGAAGAATTCGCCGGTGATGCGCGCGAGGCCATAGAGCGTGATGAAGCTGCCGAGGATCAGGCCCGGTCGCTTCAAGGCGCCAGCGCGGATCATCAGCGCGAGGATGATGAACAGCGCGAGGCCCTCAAGTCCGGCTTCATACAGTTGGCTCGGATGGCGCGGCAGCGGGCCGCCGTTGGGGAACACCATCGCCCACGGCAGGCTGGGGTCGGCAGGGCGGCCCCACAACTCGCTGTTGATGAAGTTGGCGATACGTCCGAGGAACAGCCCGATCGGTCCCACCGCGCAGGTGATGTCGCCGAGCGACAGGATCGAGACGTTGCGCTTCCAGCCGAACGCCATTACCGCGACGACGCAGCCGAGGAAGCCGCCGTGGAATGACATGCCGCCTTCCCACAGTTCGAAAATTTTCACCGGATGACTGGTGAAAAAATCGAGATTGTAGAACAGCACATAGCCGGTGCGTCCGCCGAGAACGATGCCGAGTGTCACCCAAAGGATGAAGTCGTCCAACTGGATCAACGTGATCGGCGATTGCCCGCCCCACAATTGCGGGCGGCGGATTACGGCGCGCGCGTAGATCCAGCCGATCACGATGCCGCCGATATAGGCCAGCGCATACCAGCGGATGGCAAACGGCCCGATCGAGATCGCGACCGGATCGAAAACGGGAAAAGCGATGGTCAGCGAAGGCATCGACGCGTCAGTCAGGGTTGTAGATGGCGGCGGAACAGCGCGTGCAGCCGTTCCCAATGCCGTTCGGCGGCGGCCTTGTGATAGTCCGGCCGTGCCGGAAACGCGAAGCCATGATGCGTGCCGGGATAAAGTTCGACCTCGGCATTGACGCGGTCGGCGGTCAGCGCCTCGCGCAGCGGCGCGATCATCTCCATCGGCGCCCAGCGGTCGACTTCGGCGCAGGCGAAATACAATTCGGCCTTGGCTTTCTTGGCGACCGCGTGTGGACTGTCGGGCTGATCGGTCATCAGGTGCGTGCCGTAGAGCGACGCGGCGGCTGCGATGCGGTCGTGGAAATTGGCGGCGGCGTTGATCGCGTAGCGTCCGCTCATGCAATAGCCCATGGCGCCGGCCGGGCCTTTGCTGGCCGCTGGCTGGGTCGCGGCGAAATCCAGCAATGTGCGGGTATCCTGCATCACCCGCGGAATGTCGATCGAGTACATCAGATCGAACATTTTCTTGCGGAGCGGCGCATCTTCCTCGCGCGGGATCGGGCCAAGCTCCATCTCGCCCGAGCGGTAGTACAGATTCGGCAGCATCACGTAGTAGCCCGCGGTGGCGAGCCGGCGCGCCATGTCGCGCAGCTCCTCGCGAATGCCCGGCGCATCCATGAAGAACAGCACCACTGGATAGGGACCGCCGCGTTCGGGATGGGTGATGAACGTCGTCATCCGGCCATCCTTGGTCGCGATGTCGATCTGCTGGTCGATCATGACGGATTCTTTATCTCGGGAGGAATGCGGGTCGGCAAGATCGCAAGGAAAGCCGACCGTGGCAAGGTACGCGCGATTGTCATCTACGATGGTGAGACTTGAAGTGAACGCGCGTGATCGCCATTGTGAATGGCACAATGTCCCTTGGCGGATCGCGGGAGAATTTTGAGATGACCCAGACCAGCAATCGTTTCTTCGACGAGATCGGCCGCCTCATGAATGACGCCGCCGGTGCCGCACAGGGTGTCAAGCGCGAGGTCGATACGGTGGTACGCAACCAGGCGGAGCGGATCCTGCGCGATCTCGACATCGTCAAGCGCGAGGATTTCGAGGCGGTGAAGGAAATGGCCCGGCTGGCGCGCGAGGAGAACGAGGCGCTGAAAGTGCGGATTGCGGCCCTGGAGGCCAAAATCGGGTCTGGCTCCACTTAAAGCCATCTCACAGATCTGTCTCCGATGGCCGGGCGAGAAAAGTCCGGCCATTTCCTTGTCTTTTCGGGGCTTTGGCGCTAAAAGCCCCGGCATGTCAGTGGCCCCTGCACCCCTGGAGGCTCGCCACGACAGCAAACGGGGCCGCGTTGCGTCCTTTAACTTTTAGAAAACAAGGATTTACACACCGTCAAGGAATTGAAGGCGACCGCTCGTCCGAAGGCCGGCAAGGGGGCCGCTCGGGCAGAACGTCGCGCAGGCCGGGTTCCGGCCGTGATCTACGGCAACAACGAGCCCCCGCTGACCATCTCGCTCGACGATCAAGAACTGCGCATGCGCCTGCAGGCCGGCCGGTTCCTGACCACGATTCATGACATCGTGCTGGACGGCAAGAAGCACCGCGTGATTCCGCGCGACTTCAGCCTCGATCCGGTGCGCGACTTCCCGCTGCACGTCGACTTCCTGCGGCTGGGTCAGGGTTCGAAGATCCGCGTCAGCGTTCCGCTGCACGTGCTGAACGCCGAAACCGCGCCGGGCGTGAAGCGCGGCGGTACCGTCAACATCGTGACGCACGCCGTCGATCTCGAAGTGCCGGCCGACAACATTCCGCAGTATCTGGAAGCGGACGTCGGCGCGCTCGATATCAACGGCTCGCTACACCTCACCAGCATCAAACTGCCGGCCAACGTGCGGCTGATCACCCGTGAGGACGCGACGGTGGTCACCATCGTGCCGCCGTCGGGCTACAACGAAGAGCAGAAGGCTGCCGCGGGTGCTGCTCCGGCTGCTGGCGCTGCTCCGGCCGCCGGTGCTGCGGCTCCGGCCGCGGGTGCCGCGAAGGCCCCGGCTGCCGACAAGAAGAAGTAACGGTCAGGCGCGGGATACCGCGTCATGCGGCTGTTTGTTGGACTCGGCAATCCTGGCACGAAGTATCAGGGCAACCGGCACAACATCGGCTTCATCGCATTGGATGTGATGGCGCGGCGTCACGGTTTTGCACCGTGGCGCCGTCGCTTTCAGGGCGAGACTTCGGAAGGCACGCTCGAAGGCGAACGCGTCGTGCTACTCAAGCCCACGACCTACATGAACGAGTCCGGTCGCGCGGTCGGCGAGGCCATGCATTTCTTCAAGCTGATGCTCGGCGACATCAGTGTGTTTCACGACGAACTCGAACTGCCGCCCGGCAAGATTCGCGTCAAGGTCGGCGGTGGGATTGCGGGACACAACGGTCTGCGCTCGATCTCCGCACATGCGGGCAACGATTATCGCCGGGTGCGGATGGGTATCGGCCACCCCGGCGTGAAGGATCTGGTTCACGCCTACGTGCTGAACGATTTCGCCAAAGCGGAACGGCCGCGTTTCGAGGCCTTGTGCGATATCGTCGCCGACAACGCTGCGCTGCTGGCGGCCGGCAAGGATGCGACGTTCCAGAACAAGGTGCATCTGGCGATGCAGGCCAAGGGATTTGGCAACGAGAAGGATGAGGGCGACGGCAACGGCGCCAAATAATCACCAGCGTCATCGCCGGACTTGATCCGGCGATCCATTCTTTTTGGAAGATGGATGCGCGGGTCGAGCCCGCGCATGACGCAGTCAGCGATTGAGGGTCACATGGGTTTCAAATGCGGCATCGTCGGGCTGCCGAACGTCGGCAAGTCCACCCTGTTCAACGCGCTGACGGAAACGGCGGCGGCGCAGGCGGCGAATTATCCGTTCTGCACCATTGAGCCCAATGTCGGCGCGGTGGCTGTGCCGGATTCGCGGCTCGACAAGCTGTCGGCGATCGCCAAATCGCAGCAAATCATTCCGACGCAACTGACTTTTGTGGACATCGCCGGGCTGGTGAAGGGTGCATCGAAAGGCGAGGGGCTCGGCAACCAGTTTCTCGCCAACATCCGCGAAGTGGACGCGGTGGCGCATGTGGTGCGTTGCTTTGAAGATTCCGACATCACTCACGTCGAAGGCAAGATCGCGCCCTTAGCGGATATCGAGACCATCGAAACCGAGTTGATGTTGGCCGATCTGGAAAGCCTGGAGAAGCGCGTCGACAACCTGTCCAAGAAGGCCAAGGGTGGCGACAAGGATTCGAAGGAGCAACTCGATCTCGTCGAGCGCGCGCTGAAACTGTTGCGCGATGGCAAGCCGGCGCGTTTCCTCGAGCGTAAGCCGGAAGAGGAGCGCGCGTTCCGGATGCTCGGCCTGTTGAGTTCGAAGCCGGTGCTCTACGTCTGCAACGTCGAGGAAAGCGCGGCCGCCAAGGGCAATAGCTTCTCGCAGGCTGTGTTCGATCACGCGAAGAAGGAGGGCGCGGTTGCCGTCGTCATTTCGGCGAAGATCGAGTCCGAGATCGCGACGCTGTCACGCGCCGAGCGCGTCGATTTTCTCGAGACGCTGGAGCTTGAGGAAGCCGGCCTCGATCGGTTGATCCGCGCCGGTTACGAGCTGTTGCACCTCATTACCTACTTCACGGTAGGCCCGAAGGAAGCGCGCGCCTGGACCATCACCAAAGGCACTAAGGCGCCAGCGGCGGCAGGTGTCATCCACACCGACTTCGAGAAGGGTTTCATTCGCGCCGAAACCATCGCCTTCGACGACTACGTGACGTTGAACGGCGAAGCCGGCGCGCGCGATGCCGGCAAATTGCGGTTAGAGGGCAAGGAATACGTTGTCGCCGATGGCGACGTGATGCACTTCCGCTTCAATAATTGAGCGGTGCTGGCGCGCGCGTATTGAGATTGAATGGTTGTTATCGTCATGGCCGGGCATAGCCGTTCGAAGAACGGCGTCGCTTTGCTCGCCTACGTCCCGGCCATTTCGTCTTGGAAATTGCCGCGCATTAAGGCCGGGCATGACCAGTTAGCTAACGATGCTGGCCCTGATCGCGGATGGCGCCGAGGTGTTCGTTGATGCGGAAGATGATCAGCACGAACTCCGCCGCGATGCGCGAGAAGATGATGCCGACGACGACGCCGGCGAGGCTGTAGAGCACGACGATGACGCCCGCGAACGGACTCACCGCCATCGCGGCAAGGCCGGAAAAGACGCCGGAAATTCCGAACAGGATGACGAGACCGATCACCAGCCAATAAAACGTCTTGATGATGCCGGGCGTGATGAAGCGGTCCCATTGGAACAGATCCCGGAATTCGAACATCGTCGTTCTCCTGTCTCATCACGCACAGCCGATCGCCGGCGCGGTTTTATCGAATGTCGCCGGTACCGGGTTTCGAGCGGCTGGCGATATATTGCTTGATACCAAATGAAGCCAGCCGGCGCTGAGCGCTTGGCTTGCCGTCGGGCGTTCTACCCGGGCAAGCTCCGACGTCGGACGTGACATGCGGCAGGATTGAGGCCCACGCCGCAGGTGGACTTGTGATTGCTGCAAATAGCGGCCACAATCGGGCATCCCTCCAGCGATCAACAGCATGACCCTGACATTCGAAGACTTCCCGCCCGGCCACTTCGGGACATTTGGCCCGCGTCACGTCACGCGGGAAGAAATTCTCGCCTTTGCCGCCGAGTTCGATCCGCAGCCGATGCATCTCGACGAGGAAGCCGCTAGCAAATCGATGCTGCGCGGACTTTCGGGCTCGGGATGGCATCTCGGCTCGTTGATGATGCGGATGCTGTTCGATGGATTCATCGGGCGTACGGCGTCGCTCGGCTCTCCCGGTGTCGACGAACTGCGCTGGCTGTCGCCGCTGCGACCGGGTGACGACCTCACGCTTGACGTCGAGGTCAAGGAGGCGCGGGCGTCGCGCAGCCGGCCCGATCTCGGCATCGTTACCTTCGGAATGCGGATGCGCAATGCCGCCGGTCAGGTTCTGCTGGAGGCGACATCGCCGATCATGGTGAAGCGTCGCAATGCAGCGACGGCGGCAGGTTGAGGACAGCGCATGAAGTTTTTTGAGGACATCGCCGTCGGTCAACGCCGCGAACTGGGCTCGTTCACTTTTACGCCCGACAATATCAAGACGTTTGCGCGCCAGTTCGATCCGCAGAAATTCCACCTCGACGAGGAAGCCGGCCGCAATTCACTGTTTGGCGGCCTCGCCGCATCCGGCTGGCATGTCGGTTCGGTGTGCATGAAATTGCTCGTCGCCAAGGGCAAGGAAGAAACTGCGGAAATGCGCGCGGCTGGTGAGACGCCCGCAGTGTGGGGGCCATCGCCCGGATTTCGCGAGTTGAAGTGGCTCAAGCCGGTTTTGGCCGGTGACACCATCACGTTCAGCAGCGTGGTGGAGTCGCTGCGCACATCGGAAAAGCGCCCGGAGTGGGGGATTGTTCAAGCCCGTACAACGGGGGTCAATCAACGCGGCGAGGCGGCATATTCATTGCTCGCCACGGCGTTCGTGCCGCGACGTGACTATGCCGGCAAGATGCCGGCATAGCTCAACACTCAGGAGGCTCGCAGGTTAGAGCCGATTACTCGTGCCGCAGGTTCTCGGCGGCCTTCTTCCACTGCGCGACGTCCTCGGAAATGATCCGCGTCGACTTCATGGCGGCCTGGCTAAGCTGGGCATAGCCGGAGATTTCGCGCTGGACGCGCTGGCCCTCGGAATGCAGCAGGTCGCGCAAGCCTTCCAGCTCGGTGATCAGCCGCTCGATCTCGGCCAGCGAGGTGCCGGCGACGCGTTGAATCAGCGAGTTGACGCTGCTGACGGTGGCCTCGGCGTTGGTGTCGAGCGCGGGCTCGCTGCTGGCCATCCCGGCGCCGGGGCGGCGCAGATAGGCGACGTCGTTGCGGACGAAATCACGAATGCCGGCTTCAACATCGGAAACCGCGGCGAGGTTCTCGTCGGTTTCGGTGGATTCTGTTTTCTCGGGCGAAGTTGCGTTCATCTGCCGTTCCCTTTCGCATGACGCGAGCGCGGATGTCCCCCGCACGATGACTGGCCATCAATACAGCCGATCTTGTCGGGATCGGGGCCGATCTTGGGCATGAATCGCCTATTTGCTGTTAAAACCGGGTTAAACCGTGCAAATGACCCCTGCCGGCGGCCTTGTCATGGCCGCCGGCGGAGGCTGTTGTGGGGTAGGGATGGCAGACTTTTGGCCGCCGGCAAAGTCAGGCGATCTTCGGCAGATGGATCGGGGCACCAAGCGCCTGTTCGATCAGGTCGAAGGTGTCGATCAGCACCCGCATGCTACGCAAACGTCCGGCCCTGAACTGGGCGAATTGGGCGATCCGTAGGCTGATCGGCCGGTTGGAATCCAGCGCAGTGAGGGAATAACGCATCATCGATGCTGCCGAATCCTCGCCTAACATGATGGATTCACGGTCGAAACGGTGAACCCGGACGTTGTCGGCGAGTTGTTGGCAGACGTCGAGGACGGCAGCCTTGCCCCGGCGCGCGCCAAGGAATGTAAACATGTCAGCCGGACCATAGACGGTCCATTCGACGTCATCATCGATCAGGGCTTCGAGATCGGCAGGCTGGCGCTCGTTAATGGCGCGAAGCATCGCGCGCGAAAAGCGCCAAAGACTGTGTTCGGTCATGGCGATGGATCCAAAATTTGAAATGCAATCAGAAAAGCCAGCCGACGACCGCGCATATGCATGGGCGGCCGACGAACTGGCTTCTTCATTTGAACGCGCAGATATCCCGGATCGCGGCAAATGCAACGCGCGCTTTTGCAGTGCACAATTGCAGGATTGCGTGTGCCCGGGCGCCGATGCAATTCGAGTCTGGTCGAGGTCGAACGCCGGCCTAATGCTCCATAGCGCCGCGCACGCTGGTGGCGAATTCGTCGGCCAGATCGTGGCCGAGGACCTGCTGCACCAGATCGAAGGAATCGAAAAATGCGCGATGCTCGGTAATGCGCCCCTCGCGCAGGGCGAAAAACTCCGCCTCGGTGAACTGCACCACGCGTCCGTCATTTCGCTTGGTCAGGGCGCAGCGCGTCATGGCGGCGACCCTGCTGTCCTCCGCCGCGATGAAGATCACTTCGTGTTTTCGAACGGCGTAACGTTGCTGCTGGATCGCGATGGCTTCGGCCACCCAGGCTCTGCCGTGCTTGTGGCCGAGATGCGGAAACAGATCGACCGGCGCATAGGTGATGGTGTCGATTTCATTGTCGCAACAGGCCATCGCCGCTGCGACATCACCGGCATAGAACGCTTGCAGGAAATCAAGGACGCATTGCCTGTTGCTGTCGCTCTCCATGCATGCCTCCCTCGTCAATCCATTGAAAGCATTGTCGCCGAAAATAGCGACAGCGCAAGCGTGAGCAACGCGGAAGGTTGTCGTTGTCTTGACGGTTCACGTTCAAATGCGTGCGATATCGCGGCGTGCAACATATGCATGAGGCGCTTGCGGTGCAGAGCGAGGTCAGGCCTTTGCCTTACCCGACTTTGCTTTGTCAGGCTTCACCTTGTCCGATTTGGCTTTGCTCGCTACGTCTTTCCCCTCGGCTTTCGGTTTGGCTGCGGGCTTGGCTGGCGCGGCTTTCGGCGTCATCGCTGCTTCGGTGGCCTTCCGCATGGCGCGTGCGTAACTGTCGGCGGCGTTGTCGGCCGACATCTGCAAGCGCCGCGTCGCTGCCGTGCCTTCCTCCATCGCGTGCCTGGCCATCTGGCGATAGCGCTGCTTCGCGGCGGCGTCCTTCGCCTTGCCGGCGAGCGCGAGGTAGCGATCGCGCCCCGCCTTCACGGCGGCCGTCAGGCTCTTATGCTGCTGCTTCGCCAGCTTGCGGATGATGCCATCCAGATCGGTGCCCGCCATGGTGATGTCCTCGCCTGCGCCTTGGATCGGTGATGCGATCCCGTAGCAGGCGGGAAGGGGGACTGGCAATCGCGAGAATCGGCTCGCGATGCAGTACACGGAATGAAATTGCCGCCCTAGTGCCCACTCATGACGAGTGTTT
>JAFKKL010000297.1 GCA_017305595.1 Hyphomicrobiales bacterium
TCGCCGGGTCCTCGCCGGGCTTCTGCTCCAGCCGCAAACGATTGAGGAAGTGAATCGTCGCGCTGAGGCCAAGCCCGAACGACACTGTCAGCGCCACCACGCTGGCGAATTGCAGCCCTTCCCCCAGTAACCACAGCACCGTGCCCGAAAGCACCACCGGGAAAATGCCGGGCAGAATGCAGGCCAGCCCCACCACCACCGAGCGGAACGCCAACCCGATGAAAGCGGCGACGAAACCGAACTCGATAGTCAGGCCGTGGTTGAGTTTCTCGATCATACCGGCGCTGTTGCGCGCCGCGATCGCCGAGAGGCCGGTCACCGCAATCTCGTAACCGGGATGCTCTTTCCGTATCCCGTTCAGGCTATTGTCGAGCTTCTTCACGATCGGCAGAATCTGGCTGGAGTCGCTATCAGGCACGCGGCCGGACACCACCACCGCGTCCTGATTCTCCGAGATGAAGCGCCGCACCAGATGCTTCGGCAGCAGATCGACATATTCCTTCAGCGTCGCGACGTCGGAGGAGCCCACCTTCTCTGTCAACCAGCGCCGCAGCGTTTCCAGCGACCAGACGTTGCCGACCCCGGCCTGCGTCTCGACCTGCTTATGGACCTCGGCAATGGTGTCGAGCGTCTGCGGCGAATACAGCGATTGCCCTTTGGGGAATTCGATCAGCACGTCGATCGGATTGGCGCCCGTCAGCTTGGCGTCGAGGCGTCCGCTTGCCGCGACTGCCTGTTGTTTGTCGGGCACCTGATCGGCCAGCCGGTAACGCGGCTCGAGGCTCGCATAGACCGCGCCGAGACCGACCACGACCAGTAGCGCGATCAGGCTGAACAGCCCCGGTCGGCCGACCATGCGCACCGCGATCCACATGCAGAACGCGCGCAGCGCATTGACGCCGGCGTCCGCCGTCTTGAACTTGCTGGCGAACACCTTCTCGTTGCGCACCAGCAGCACGCCGAACACCGGCACCAGCAACAGCACCGCCAGCAGCGCGATGACCGTCGCCGCGAAACCGGCTTCACCGAAAGCGCGGATCAAATCCGAGTCGGAAAATTGCAGCGCGAGGAACGAAATGCCGGCCGTCGCATGGGTCAGCACGCAGGCCGGACCGACAACCAGCACCGCGTTGCGGAACGCTGAATAGCGGTCCTCCCCCGCGATCAATCGATCGCGCGCCGCAAAGGTGAGCTGCATCGAGTCCGAAAAGCTGATGACCATGATCAACGGCGTCATCACGTTCAGGAACATGTTGAGGCTGAAGCCGGCCCACCCCAGCGCACCGAGCGCCAGCAGAATGGCGAGCAGCGGCGGAAACGCCGCGACGATCATGAACGAGACCTTGCGGAAGAACACGATGGCGATCAGACAGCCCGCCAGAATGCCGGCGATGTTGTAGATCAACCCGTCGCGCTCGACCGCGTTGCGGATTTCGAGCTGCATCACCGGCACGCCCGACAATTCCTTGGTCAGGCCACTGCCCGCCAGATCGTCGTTCATCACCTTGCGAATTTCGCCGACAACCTTGCTGAGGCTGTTATTACGCACAACCTCCGGATCGAGCGCCAGTACGATCAAGGCCAGCGTGCCGTCTTCCGACAACAGCTTGCCGCGAATGATCTCGTTGGACTTCACCGTCTCGATGAACTTGTCGTAGGCAGCGCCTTCCGGCAGTTCGTTCGGGAACAGCGCCGCCGGCAGCTTGCCGGCCTCTGGCGCCTGCCGCGCCGAGAACAGCGAGATCAGGCCGCGCGTGCCGTCGATCAGTTGCAGGTCGGTGACCATGTCGCGCAACTTCTCGAGGTTGTCGCGCTTGAGCAGTGTCTTGCCCTCAACCACCACCAGCACGTCGAACTCGGTCGACGGGAAGCGCTTGGTGACTTCCTCGTATTGCTTGTATTCGACCGAGTCGGAGCGGAACAACTGGCTCAGCGAATCGTCGATCTTGATTCGCTGGATGCCAAACGCCGCGCCGACGCACAACACCGCGAGGATGATGCAGGCCAGCACCGGCGCGCGAATGCCGATCAGCCCGATGCGCTCCAGCCCGAAGGCAATGCTTGGCAGCTTCCTGCCCGGCTTGTGGGCATCGAGATCGCTTCCATTCACATCGTGCATGCGGTGTCCGTTCTCGGCTGGCGATCCGGCGCCCGGCTCCGTGGTCGATGACGGCTGGAGCCCTTGAAAACATGAAACAAAATCACGGCGCCGAGGTTTAGCAGGTCTGTGCGATCCCGCAAGCGCAGCCTGCCTGCGATTCGCCCCGGTTGGCCTACCGAAGCGTACCCTTTCACGGAACTGTCATCAAAGCGCACGAAGTGGATTTTGAAGTCTCGGCCGGCTCACTCCGCCGGCACCGAGGCTTCCTGGAGTTTCAGCGAATAGTAGGACGCGTTCGTCTCGCCGCGCGAGGCATTGCGCGCGAACGTGATGAGATGGTGCGCTACCATAATCGAGCTGATGAGATACTCGATCTCGCCGCGCCGCAGCCGACGCAACGCGAATTTCCAGAACGCGCGGCGGTAGTCGCCGAGCACGCCGACCTTCCAGAAGATGTTCCGCAGCATGGTGAGGCCGAGCTTGATGTTCGCGGCCGACAGGCGCGCGCGCGATACCGGCGGCTGCACCCGATGCGGATAGGTTTCGCGGATCTGGTATTCGAACCGCTCCAGCAATTTGTCCGGCTCGTAGGCGCGCCCCATGCACTGACGCCAGGTGCTGACGACATGATCGTATGGCAGCCGGAAATCGACATTGGAATCGCGGTTCTCATCCTCGATCAAGCGGTTCTCGCGCTTGAGCCGATCCCACAGCGGAGTCTTGGGCAGCGCCTGCAACAGATTGATGGTGAGCAGCGGAATTTGCGACTGCTCGATGAATTGCAAGAGATGCGATCCGGTTTCCGGCTTGTCGGTGTCGAGACCGAGGATAATTCCGGACACGACCTCCATGCCGAAGCCGTTCAAGGTGTGAATCGCCTCCATGATCGGGACCATCATGTTGTGGTCCTTGTGCATGGCCTTCAGCGCCACCGGGTCCGGCGTCTCGATGCCGCAGAAGATGGTGGCGAAATACGCTTCGCGCATCTGCGACAGAATCTCGGTCCGCTTGGCGATGTTGAGCGTCGCCTCGCAGGAGAACCGCAGTACGAAGCCGGTCTTCTTCTGCCATTCGATGAGATGCGGCAGCAGTTCAAGCGTCGCCTTGCGGTTGCCGATGAAGTTGTCGTCGACGAAGTAGACCGATCCGCGAATGCCGCATTCCAGCAGCTTGTCGAGTTCACGGGTGATCTGCTCCGGCGATTTCAGGCGCGGATTACGGCCGTAAAGGCCGGGAATGTCGCAGAACTCGCACTGATACGGACAGCCGCTGGAATACTGGATGCTGCCGAGGAAGTAGCGCGGGATTTCGGCCAACTCGTAAGCCGGAAGCGGAAAGCTCGTCATGTCGAGCCGGTCGGCGGTCTTCAACACCACCTGCTCCGCCGGCCGCGACGGATCGCGCGAGAGGCGTGCGATCAACTCATCTGTCGCGTCACCCAGCTCGCCGATGTGCAGATAGTCGAACGACGGATAGTAATCCGGGCAGGCGCTGACCGATGGTCCGCCGATCGCAACCGGAAGATCGAACGCATGCGCGCGGTGGCAGATGTCATTCATCTGTATCCGCTGGATGTGCATGCCGCTGACCAGCACCGCTTCCGCCCAAGTGAAATCCTCAGCAGTTGCGGCGCGGATATTCTCGTCGATGAAGCGAACTTGCCAGTTTTTCGGAAGATAGGCTGCAATCAACAGCAGCCCCTGCGGCGGCATAAAAGCCTGCACGCCGTCCGTCAACGGATAGGCATATTCGAACGTGCCGAACGAGGATGTGTAGCGCGGAAACACGCACAAAATGCGACGTCCGGTCTCACCGGCCTCAATTGTCATCAAACCCCCGAACGCGTCTCGATTCAGAAACACCTCCGTCGGAGGCGCTTAACTGGAAACAACATCCAGAACGTCAAATCGTTCCCGTCGACATCAACAGTCGATTGACGTCAGACTGGGTTCGAAATCTTTCAACATTGTGGCAAGGATCGCCACCGCATGCAGCAATCGCTACATCATAACGCGTGATCGCAGGCGAAAGATCGCGCTACATCGTCGCGCCGAGCACCCACGGCGCGAACTCTGCGCCGCCGAAATCGAAACTCTCGCTCTTGGTCGCCTCGCCGGACGCGACGCGCAGCATCAGGTCGAAAATGCGCTGGCCGCATTGCTGCACCGTCTCGTCGCCATCGAGAATGGTGCCGCAATTCACATCCATGTCATCTTCCATGCGGCGATACATCGGCGAATTGGTCGCAAGTTTGATCGACGGCGCGGGCTTGCAGCCGAACACACTGCCGCGTCCGGTGGTGAAACAGACGAGATTGGCACCGCCCGCCACCTGCCCGGTCGCGGCCACCGGATCGTAGCCCGGCGTATCCATGAAGACGAAGCCCTTCTTGGTCACCGCCTCCGCATAATTCACCACGTCGACGAGGTTGGTGCTGCCGGCTTTCGCCATCGCTCCGAGCGATTTCTCGAGAATGGTGGTGAGCCCGCCGGCCTTGTTGCCGGGGCTCGGATTGGCGTTCATCTCCGCACCTTCGCGTTGGGTGTAGTCCTCCCACCAGCGCATCAAGGCGACCAGCTTCTCGCCGACCTCGCGGCTCACCGCGCGGCGCGTGAGCAGATGTTCGGCGCCGTAAGTCTCGGGCGTTTCCGACAGAATGACGGTGCCGCCGTGGCGCACCAACAGATCGCTCGCAGCACCCAGCGCCGGATTGGCCGAAATGCCGGAATAGCCGTCGGAGCCGCCGCATTGCAGCGCCACCGTGAGTTCGCTCGCCGGCACGGTTTCGCGTTTCACTTTGTTGGCGTCCTGCAAGGCCTCCTTGACGAAGGCAATGCCGGCCTCGGTAGTCTTGCGGGTGCCGCCGATGTCCTGAATCTGCAACTCGCGCAGACGCCCGGCGAGTTTCTGCTCCGCCATCAGCCCGCCGATCTGGTTGATCTCGCAGCCGAGGCCGAGCACCACCACGGCGGCGAAATTCGCATGGCGCGCGTAGCCGCCAAGCGTGCGGCGGAGCAGCGCCAGCGGTTCGTCCTGCGTCATGCCGCAGCCGGTCTTGTGGGTCAGCGCCACCACGCCGTCGACGTTGGGAAAATCCGCCAGCGGATCGTGACCGCTGAACGGATTACGCTTGAACACATCCGCGACAAGCCCCGCGACATGCGCGCTGCAGTTCACGCTGGTGAGAAGGCCGATGTAGTTGCGCGTCGCCACTCGCCCGTCGGCGCGGCGAATGCCTTCGAAGGTTGCCGGCAGATCGAAGTTCGGCGTCGGCTTCACATCGACGCCATAGGCATAGTCGCGGGAGAAATCGCCCATGCCGCAATTATGGGTGTGAATGTGCTGCCCCGGCGCGATCGGCACTGTCGCGAAACCGATGATCTGGCCGTAACGGCGGATCGCCTCGCCCTTGGCAATTGGCCGGATCGCCACCTTGTGGCCCGCCGGAATGCGATCCGATGTGGTCACGCCGTCGGTCACGGCCACCCCGGGCAGCAGCGTGGTCCGCGCGATCAAGACGCTGTCGTCGGGATGCAAACGAATGACGGGCGCAGCAGTCATGATCATGTCTCCTTGTCGCGGGCGCGTGAACATCATGCGCCGATGCCTGCCCGTTGGCTATTCCCTTGTTCGGTCGGACGATGCGAATGCCGCGATCCGTGTAAAATATCGCAAAGGCATGTCGGATTGTGCGCTCTCCCTGCGTCCTTGTGACAAACGGCGCAACTTGGCCAAGAGGCTTTCATGTCGGAACCGCACGTCACCTCGTCGTATCGCTGGGTCATCATCGCCGCCGGCGCGCTGATGACCTGCGTCGGGATCGGCGCGATGTTCTCGCTGGCGATCTTTCTCCAGCCGATGTCGGAAGCGACCGGCTGGACCCGCGCCGGCATCTCCAGCGCAATGACCTTGAACTTCCTCGTGATGGGCGCGGCCGGCTTCGGCTGGGGCACGCTCAGCGATCGCTACGGCAGCCGCCCCGTCGTGCTCGCCGGCGCGATTCTGCTCGGTCTTGCGCTGGTGCTGGCGAGCCGGATGACCACCATTGTCGGTTTTCAACTCGTCTACGGCATTCTTGTCGGGCTCGCGGCCGGCGCGTTCTTCGCACCGATGATCGCCACTGCGACGGCATGGTTCACCACCAATCGCAGCCTCGCGGTGTCGCTGGTGTCGGCCGGCATGGGCGTCGCGCCCATGACGATCTCGCCGTTCGCCGGATGGCTGCTGACGACTTATGACTGGCGCACCGCGATGGCCGTGATCGGCGTGGTCGCATGGATATTGCTGATCCCGGCGGCGTTCCTGGTGCGCCGCGCACCGGACGCGCCGGCCGACGATGCGACGACCGCAACGCCGGCCGACGACAACGGCCTCTCAGCCTCCGCCGCCCTGCGTACACCGCAGTTCGCGGTGCTCGCCGGAACGTTCTTCATGTGTTGTGCCGCCCATGCCGGGCCGATTTTCCACATGGTCAGCTATGCGATGACCTGCGGCGTCGCGCCGCTCGCGGCCGTCAGCATCTACAGCGTCGAAGGGCTTGCTGGCCTCGGCGGCCGCGTGTTGCTCGGCGTGCT
>JAFKKL010000298.1 GCA_017305595.1 Hyphomicrobiales bacterium
CCCAGGTCCCGCAGCCGGTTGCACCTCCGCTACGGGAGCCGGAGATGGTTCCGCTTCCCGGCGGCAGTTTTGCTATGGGCAGCAATGAGGATGCTTCCGAAAAGCCGGTCCATCAGGTGACGGTGAAACGCTTCGCGATCGGCAAATATCCTGTGTCGATACGCGAATGGAATCTCTGCGCGGCTGCCAAGGCTTGCGGATTTACGGCAACCGGTCCGGACGACGCGCCGGTCGGCAATGTGAGTTGGAGCGACGCCAAGCAATTCGCGGCATGGCTCGCCGAAGCAGCCGGCAAGCCCTATCGCCTGCCAACCGAGGCCGAATGGGAATACGCTGCCCGCGGCGGCACGCAAACACGCTTCTGGTGGGGCGATCAGTTGCAACCCGACGTCGCGGTCTGCAAAAACTGCACAAAGGTTGCCAGCAACGAACCGCCGAACAAGGTCGGCAGTTTCAAGCCAAATCCGTTCGGCCTTTACGACATGGGCGGTACGGTCGACCAATGGGTCGAGGACTGCTTTCACAAGAACTATCAGGGCGCGCCGACCGACGGCTCAGCTTGGCTTGAGGACGGCTGCACCTCACACGTGCTGCGCTCCGGCTCATGGCGCAACGATGCGCGCTATGTGCGGCCTTCGAACCGCGACGGCTATGACACCCATGTCCGTTACCCGACCCATGGCTTTCGCATCGCGCTGACGTTGTAGCAAGTACGGGATCTGAAAGGGTCTGTGTCATGACGATCACCCGACGCATCGTGCTTCAGACCGTAGTGCTTGCCCTTCCCGGCGTGGCGTTGGCAAAGGGCAAACCGGCACCGAAGGACGCCTTGCTCTACTTCGTTTGGCCGCAGGACGGCACCGTCATCAAAGGCGCATTCTGGTGCCGCTTCGGTCTGCGGAATATGGGCGTTACCCATGCCGGCGACAATTTTCAGAACAGCGGCCATCATCATCTGCTGATCGATGTCGATGACCCCCTCAATCCCGACGAACCCATCCCGCAGGACAAATCGCATCTGCATTTCGGCGCCGGCCAGACCGAAGCCCGTATCGAACTGCCACCCGGAAAACACACGCTGCAACTGGTGCTGGGGGACGCCGATCATTTTCCCTTCGTGCCACCTGTGATTTCGAAGAAAATTACCGTGCGGATCAAATAATCCGTTCGCGTCAGCGCGAACCAATCGGACGTTGCAACGTTGTCCCGGCAGCACGCGCCGGGTGACAACCGGCCGCAACGGAGATGACGGACGCAGCTGATTTTGCCGGTTTCTGGCTGCGGCACCAACGCATCGGTACGCGTTTTGTCTAACCCGTTCCCGGCGTGTGCGCCTCGGGTGCGCGCCCTAACCTCAATTGTTAGAGCGCCATTTGCTTTACGCCGCATTCCTTGCAGGCGTATTGGACGCGCGTCGTCCCCTTCGGAGCCGAGACCTTGTTCTGCGCGCCGCACTTGCCGCATGTCGCCATGATGCGGGTGTCGCCCTGCTTCACCGTTACACCCTTGCGCGTCATTGCCTCGCGCATCAGCCGCTCGGCTTCCTCACGCATTGCCTGCTTGTCCATGCCTACTCTCTCCCGTGCGACCCGCGCGGCGCTGTTGTACGCCTGAATTTTGTCGTGCCAATAGGAAATTCGCGCAGAACCTGTCGCAAATGCTGCTATCGGCCGCATGGCTGGGGTGACATGCGGCCCGCTTGGCGATGGTGCCAGTTTCGGTCAAGGATCACCTTATGGACAAGACCGGCAAGGAGCCCGACATGGATGACGCTTTTGACCCCGCCCAGCACAAACGCTACGAGACACGCTGGTTCGAGGATTTTTCTGTCGGCGAAAAATTCATCCTGCCGAGCCGCACCATGACCGACGCCATATTTCTCGCCTTTCAGGCGGCGAGCGGCGACAATCATCCGATCCATTACGATGTCGAATTCTGCCGCGCGCGCGGCATGCCGCACATGCTGGCGCACGGCTATCAGATTCTGATCCAGACCGCTGCCGGCGCCGGCACGTTTCCGTTCATGACCGAGGACAGCCTGATCGGCTTCCTCGACCAGTCGTCGAAATTCCTCGCGCCGGTTTATGTCGGCGATACCCTGTACGGCACGCTCATTATCAATGAAGTAAAGCCGGGGCGCACCACCGGCGTCGTCGGGATGCGAACGACCGTACACAACCAGAATCGCAAGTTAGTGCTGGAAGGTACGCAACGTTATCTGCTGCGCAAACGCCCTGCTCCCACCGTCGCCTGACACATAAAAACGCACCGGTCCCGGGGCAACTCGGGACCGATGCGCGACAGTGAGAAGGTGTCCTTGGAGAGACGTCTTCGAAGGTCAGGCGGCCGATCTTGCGTCGGCTCGCCTTTTTGCTCGCTTGGAGGCGAAAAAACTCAGAGGCGATAGAGGATCTGGTCGGTCCAGAAACGCTCCAACCGATGCAGCGACTTGTTGAGCGTCGCAAACTCCTCGTTGGAGATGCCGCCGACCTGCTCCACCGTCTTCATGTGCTTCTGATAAAGCGCATCAACGATGCGACGGATTTCCTGGCCCTGCGCAGTCAAACGAATGCGCACCGAGCGACGATCGACGCGCGAACGCTGATGATCGAGGAAGCCGAGTTCGACCAGCTTCTTCAGATTGTAGGAGACGTTGGAGCCGAGATAATAACCGCGCGTGCGTAGTTCACCTGCGGTCAGTTCTTTGTCGCCGATATTGTAGAGCAACAAGGCCTGCACCGAATTGATATCGGCGCGGCCGCGACGATCGAATTCATCCTTGATGACGTCGAGCAGCCGGCGATGCAACCGCTCTACCAGCGTGAGAGCTTCAAGATAGAGCGGCTGCACCGGTGCGTGACCGGCAGCGCGTTCGGCGGTTTCAACGGCCGTGGCTGCGGCTTTCATCATGACACTACCCCTGTTGTCGTTTTTTCGACTTATGCGACGAAACTTGTGTCCCGCCTGATAGCCACAACCTAACCGAGGCGTTTGAAGATCAGCTTAAATAAGACAATAAAGAGATCATGAATTTAAGACAGTGAATCACGGATTAAGCCCGTCAAATAAGGGCTTTTTGTAATCATCCGTTGAAGATTGGGCCTCTCTGTTCACGCTTCGTCTGCGGTTCCCGCCGCCCCCTGTCGCATTTGCGAACAGGGTCGTTCAAATCCGAAACATTCGCGTAATCTTCGTCACCGCCGCGTTAGGGTGACTCAATTCTTACCGCGAAAAATTTTGTGAAAATTCGCGGAAAATCTTCGCGGCGGCCTTTAATTTTACGCGACGCCGCGCTGGCGCCCTTCCCAATACGGCGCGCGTAGCGCCTTGCGGTCGATTTTGCCCAAGCCAGTGACTGGAATTTCGGCGACAAACTCGATCGTTTTCGGCGACCAAGGCGCGCCGCGCTTCTCCTTTACGTGCGCCTGCAATTCGGTGGCGCCATTGTTGGCGCCTGCTTTCAGCACCACGAACGCCTTCACCGCCTCGCCCCATTTGTCGTCAGGAATGCCGATCACAGCGGCAGAGGCCACCGCCTGATGCGACATCAACGCATCCTCCACTTCGCGCGGGTAGATGTTGAAGCCGCCCGAGATGATCATGTCCTTGGTGCGGTCGACGATATAAAGGTAGCCTTCCTCGTCCTTGATGGCGACGTCGCCGGTGTGCAGCCAGCCGCCGCGAAACGCTTCTTCCGTTGCCTCCGGACGTTTCCAATAACCGTCCATCACCAACGTGCCGCGCACGCAGATTTCGCCGGGCTCTCCGATCGCCACTTCGCGCATTTCGGAATCGAACAGTTTCACATCAACCAGCGGATTAGGACGACCACACGAACCAAGACGCCCCGGCTTCGAGTCATCGTGATCGATCTTGCGCATGGTGGTGATGCATTGCGGCGCTTCGGTCTGACCGTAGAGCTGGACGAAGACCGATCCGAAGATAGCCATACCCTCCCGCAAGCGATCCGGCGACATTGGCGCGGCACCGTAAACAATCATGTCCAGCGATGACATATCGTAGCGCGCGCGCAGATCAGGCGCATCGATCAGCGCGTAGATCAAGGTCGGCACCAGGAATGCAGCGGTAATCTTTTCCTCGGCCACGACGCGACAATAGGCTTCGGCCTCGAAGCCCTGCACCAGCCGGGTAAAACCGCCGCGCATCATCACCGGATATAGCGTGACGCCGGCGGCGTGGCTGATCGGGGTCGCGGCGAGGAAGCGAATTTCCGGCGGCCAGTCCCAATCGGCATAAAGCAATGTCGCCATCGTGGTGACGACGCGATGCGGCAGCATCACGCCCTTGGAGCGTCCCGTGGTGCCGCCGGTATAGGCGAGCCAAGCAATGCTGTTGACGTCGCTCTCGTCGATCAGCGGCGCGGGAGTGACCTTGGGCAACTCCGCCAACAGATCACGCGCGCCCTCCACCGGGCCGAACGACAGAAGGTGCTTGAGCGACGGCACGCGCGTCTTGATCGCCAATCCGCGCGGCGCGAACTTGCCGGCCTCGACGATCAAGGCATCGATCTCGGCATCGCCGATGATGAAGACATGATCGTCCTCGGCGGCCATCGGATGCAACGGCGTGTAGCGCAGGCCCATCACCATCGCCGCGCTGATCGCGGCCCAGGATTCCGCGCGATTGCCGGCCAGCACTGACAGCGCATCGCCGCGCTTCAGGCCGACCGATCGGAACAACGCGATGAAACGCCCTACGGCATCGCCGAACTCGCGATAGCTCCAGCGGATATTGCCGTCCGCCAGCGCCGGCCGGTCGCCATAGCGCGCCACCGCGTTGACAATGAGACTGCCCGCCGTTCCGCCCGCGTGAAGTTGATCCACGATATTCCTCCCGATGTTCCTTGCCGCTTAACTTCCCATAAGCTCCACAAGGTCGGCTATGGCGGCCGTTCCTGTGCCGCGAGCCAGGCCAGCACGAGATACAACGCGAGGAACACCACCTCGACGCCGACCACGATAAGGCTGCCGCCATAGATCGAAGGGAACATCAGTTCCACGATTGCCATCGACACCACGGTGGTCAGCCAGACCACCGCGCCCCACGGCGTCGCCAGCCAAAGTCCGACCGCCGCCACCAATTCGATGACGGCGAAATAGATGGTGGCGGCCTGCCAGGCGGTCGTCTGGTTCTCGAACGCCCCGTTCTCGCCGCCGACGAAACCGGTGACCTGCGCCCAGTGATAGAGACCCTTGCCCATCGACAGCACGGCCATCACCCGCAGGAACAGCACGAGGCGGCCGGTCCAGACGTTGTCGTCGGACTCCGGCTTGGCCGATCGCAGATCGTTTGCCGTGATGGTGCGCTCGCGCTGCGGCACCTCGCGGGATGAAGGCTCAGACATCAATGCGGTACTCGTGTCCGGGACGGCTGAATCGCACCGGTCCTTACGGCGATTCATGGCCTGCCGAGGCGCTAAAATCAATTGCGGCCGCCTCCCCGTGCGGTGACGCCGTTGCGAGGAAGTGCTAGACTGAAATAGGACTAATTCCAGGTCCTGTTTCGGAGATTTTCCACCATGGCGATCAAATTCGGGCGGCCCATCGAAATGCGCGACGCGCCGCGGCGCGAGGCCGCCACTGCCCCCGCCTCGCTCGATCTGGTGGTTCGCCCTCGTCGCAACCGCAAATCCGAATGGGCCCGCCGGCTGGTGCGGGAAAACGTTGTCACTACCGACGACCTGATCTGGCCGCTCTTTATTGTCGACGGCACCAATCAGCGCATCGACGTCGCCTCGATGCCGGGCGTTCAGCGCATCAGTGTCGATCAGGCGGTGCGGGACGCCGAACGAGCGATGAAACTCAACATTCCATGCATCGCGCTATTTCCCTACACCGATCCGTCGCTGCGCGACGAACGCGGATCCGAGGCGCTCAATCCGGACAATCTGGTCTGCCAGTCGGTGCGCGCCATCAAGAAGGAATTCCCCGATCTTGGCGTGCTGTGCGATGTCGCGCTCGACCCCTTCACCAGCCACGGCCATGACGGGCTGATCCGCGACGGCAAGATTCTCAACGACGAAACCGTCGCCGTGCTGGCGCGGCAGGCGTTGGTACAGGCCGAAGCCGGCTGCGACATCATCGCGCCATCCGACATGATGGATGGCCGCGTCGGTGCCATCCGCGAGGCGCTGGATGAGGCCGACTTCCTCGACGTCCAGATCATGGCTTATGCGGCGAAGTATGCGTCGGCCTTCTACGGCCCGTTCCGCGACGCGATCGGTTCCGCCAAGGCGCTCACCGGCGACAAGCGCACCTACCAGATGGACAGCGCCAATTCCGACGAAGCCTTGCGCGAGGTCGAGCTCGACATCGCCGAGGGCGCGGACATGGTGATGGTGAAGCCGGGCCTGCCCTATCTGGACGTCGTTCGCCGGGTCAAGGACACGTTCGGAATGCCGACCTTCGCCTATCAGGTGTCCGGCGAATACGCGATGATCGTCGGCGCCGCGAAAAATGGCTGGATCGACGGCGAGCGGGCAATGATGGAGAGCCTCGTCGCCTTCAAGCGCGCGGGTGCCAACGGCGTGCTGACCTATTTCGCCCCGCAGGCGGCGGAAAAGATTCGCGCAGGGCTTTGAGGTCTTAAGGGCCGGGCTCGTCTGCGACACTGAATATCCCAGGGGAACGAG
>JAFKKL010000299.1 GCA_017305595.1 Hyphomicrobiales bacterium
AGCTCAGCTGGGAGAGCGCTTGCATGGCATGCAAGAGGTCGGCGGTTCGATCCCGCCTGGCTCCACCACGCTTCGCCTGCGGCTACGCGTGGCGCAGCCACGTTTAGCCGCAGGCGAAGCGTGTCCGGCATAGCCCGAAGGGCGAAGACGGACCTTTATCCAAGAATCTAAAACTTAAAGCTGCTCTCCACCTCACGCATCCATCAGCTATGCGTGGCGCAGCCACGTCTAGCCGAAGGCGAAGCGTGCCCGGCGTAGCCCGAAGGACGAAGACGGGCGACGGGCTGACATCTCCTCCATGTGACATTCTCAGCCACCGATGCAAATATCTGCGCCCGATCAAGCTGTGCACTCCGCAGTCGGGGGCGAAGCGTGCAATGTGGTACGTCTACATCATTCGCAGTCGAAGCGCGTCCCACCAAGAATATACCGGTGCAACCTCTGACTTGAAGCAACGTCTGGCAGACCACAACGCCGGAAAATCAACGCATACCGCGAAGTTCAAACCGTGGGAGTTGGCCTGGTACTGCGCTTTTCCAGACAAGCATCAAGCCCTCGACTTCGAAAAATACCTGAAGTCGCACTCTGGTCGGGCATTCGCCAAAAAGCGCCTGTTATGCTTTAGTTCGTTCGCATTAGCCCAACAACAAGCCTCACAAGAAACGCCTCATGACAACTGAAACGCCTTCCCTCCCCGGCCACGAAGCCATTGCCGGACTGCGCGTGGTCGATCTCTCCCGCGTGCTCGGCGGCCCCTATTGCACGCAGATCCTCGCCGATCATGGCGCGGAAGTCGTCAAAGTGGAGCCGCCCGCCGGCGACGAGACCCGCGACTGGGGCCCTCCGTTCCATGAGGACGATGCGGCCTATTTCATCGGCACCAACCGCAACAAGCGCGCCATCGGTCTCGACCTCGCCTCCGAGGGCGGCCGTACCGTGCTGATGAAGATGTTAGAGACCGCCGACGTGCTGATCGAGAATTTCAAGCCGGGCACGCTCGACAAATGGGGCATCGGCAAGGATGTGTTGCGCGAAAAGTTTCCGCGGCTGATCCATTGTCGCATTTCCGGCTTCGGCGCCGATGGTCCGCATGGCGGCCATCCCGGCTACGATGCCATCATCCAGTCGATGACCGGCATGATGGCGGCGACCGGCTCGCCCGAAAGCGGCCCGACCCGCATCGGCGTCGCGCTGGTCGACATCACCACCGGCCTTTACGCGACGGTCGGCATCCTGATGGCGCTGGCGGAGCGCACCAAGTCGGGCAAGGGCCAGTTCCTGGAAACGACACTGTTCGAAACCGGTCTTGCCATCATGCATCCGCATACGGCGAATTTCTTCTTCACCGGCAAGCCGCCGGCGCTGACCGGCAACGAGCACCCGAACCTCGTGCCCTATTCGGTGTTTCCGGCGCGCGACGGCAACATCTTCATGGGCGTCGGCAACGACGGCACCTTCCGCAAACTGTGCCGCGAACTCGGCCGGCCGGAGCTGGGCACCGACCCGCGCTTCGCCCGCAACCGCGACCGCGTCGCCAACCGGCAGGCACTCCGCGCCGAGTTGGAGGACATCCTCAAGGATCACGACAGCGAGCCGCTGTGCCGCCGCCTGCTCGCGGCCGGACTGCCCGCCGGTCCGGTGCAGTCGATCGACAAGGCGCTCACCAGCGATCACGTCAAGCATCGCGGCGATATCATCGAAAAGGATTGGTACAAGGGCGTCGCCTCGCCGATCCGCTTCGAGCGCACCAAGGCCAGCCTGCGCCATCTGCCGCCGAAATTCAGCCAGCACACCGAAACCGTGCTGGAAGAATACGGCTATTCCAAACAGCAGATCGCGGATCTGGTGGCGCAGGGCGTGGTCTGCGGCAAGGAACGGCGGCGCTAACACTCGTCGCGCCGTCCCGCAACGTCTTGACCTGACGCAGCGGCGCAAACCGCCGCGCCGGGTCGCTAGCATATCGGATAAGTTCTGCGGGGAAAGATGTTTTTCCCTTTCCATGAGGCGACCTTCCCCCTTACGATCCGATCGCTGGGGATGGTCACTTGCACGTCATCCGGCGCTGTTATCGCGCGAAACGAAGATGACGGCTTAACCTGGAGGAATACGATGCCGATTCGACGATTTGCCGCCGCAACCGCCGCCGCCGCGCTGGCTTTGACCTCGGCGCTGACCAGCCCCGCTTTCGCGGTGACCGAAATTCAGTGGTGGCACGCCATGACCGGCGGCAACAACGACGTCATCGTCAAGCTCGCCAACGACTTCAACGCCTCGCAGAGCGACTACAAGGTGGTGCCGACCTACAAGGGCGGCTACGCGGACACCATGAACGCTGGCATCGCGGCATTCCGCGCCGGCAACGCCCCCGCCATCATGCAGGTGTTCGAAGTCGGCACCGCGACCATGATGGCCGCCAAGGGCGCGGTGAAACCGGTCTATCAACTGATGAAGGAGACCGGCGAGAAGTTCGATCCGAACGCCTATCTTCCCGCCATCACCGGCTACTACTCGACCTCGAAGGGCGAGATGCTGTCATTCCCCTTCAACTCGTCGTCGACGGTGATGTGGGTCAACCTCGACGCGCTGAAGAAAGCCAACATCGCGGAGATTCCGAAGACCTGGCCCGAGGTGTTCGAGGACGCGAAGAAACTCAAAGCGGCAGGCTACGCCACCTGCGGCTTCTCCAACGCCTGGGTCACCTGGGTGAACCTCGAACAGTTGTCGGCCTGGCACAACGTGCCGCTGTCCTCGAAGGCCAACGGCCTCGACGGCTTCGACACCGTGCTGGAATTCAACGGTCCGTTGCAGGTCAAGCACCTCGAAAAGCTGATCGAACTGCAGAAGGACAAGACCTACGACTATTCCGGCCGCACCAATGCCGGCGAGGGCCGCTTCACCTCCGGCGAATGCCCGATCTTCCTGACCTCGTCCGGCTTCTTCGGCAACGTCAAGTCGCAGGCCAAGTTCAACTGGACCAATGCGCCGATGCCCTACTATCCGGACGTCAAGGGCGCGCCACAGAATTCGATCATCGGCGGCGCATCGCTGTGGGTGATGGGCGGCAAGTCCGCGGACGAATACAAGGGCGTCGCGAAATTCCTCGCCTTCCTCTCCGACACCGATCGCCAGGTCTACATCCACAAGGCATCGGGCTATCTGCCGATCACCAAAGCGGCTTACGCCAAGGCCAAGGATGAAGGCTTCTACAAGGAGCAGCCTTATCTCGAGACGCCGCTCAAGGAACTGACCAACAAGGAGCCGACCGAAAATTCGCGCGGCCTGCGGCTCGGCAACATGGTGCAGCTCCGCGACGTCTGGGCCGAAGAAATCGAGCAGGCGCTGGCCGGCAAGAAGACCGCGAAGGAAGCGCTCGACGCCGCCGTCTCCCGCGGCAACACGATGCTGCGCCAGTTCGAACGGACCGTGGCGAAGTAATCGACGACGCCGGGAGCCATGAACGCTTTTCGATTGCAGTTCGCAAAAGCCGCTCATGCTCCCCTCCCCCCGCCCTTGCGGCGGGGAGGGGACGGGGGGGGGGGGACGCCACGAATGCCTCGCTCAATTGATCGCCGCGTTCCGCGGGCGCGCCAACTTCGACAAAATCCGACCGACGCCGAACGCAAGCTTTGGCAGCATTTGCGCGCACTGCCAGACTCGGCGCACTTTCGACGTCAGGCGACGATCGGCCCCTACTTCGCGGATTTCGCCTGTCATACCCATCGGCTCGTGATCGAAGTCGATGGTGGGCAACATGCAGAGAGTACCAACGACGCGACTCGCACAGCTTATCTCGAAGCGAGCGGTTATCGCGTTCTCCGGTTCTGGAACCACGACGTTCTTGGCAATATCGACGGCGTGCTTGAAACCATCATTGGCGCGTTGCGCGTGGCACCCCCCACCCCTGACCCCTCCCCGCCGCAAGAGCGGGGGGAGGGGAACGGCCGCGACGCGGGGCGATAGCCGATGCAAAAGCAATCCGTCTTCACGTCCCGCTGGTTGCCGTGGCTACTGATCGCGCCGCAGATGATCGTCGTGCTGGTGTTCTTCTACTGGCCGGCGGGGCAGGCGGTGCGGCAGTCGTTTTTGCTGCAAGACGCATTCGGCCTCTCGACCGTGTTCGTGTGGTTCGAGAACTACAAGGAGCTGCTGGCCGATCCGGATTACTTCGCCTCGGTAGTGCGGACGTTCGTGTTCGCTGCCGCGATTGCATTGTCGTCGCTGTCGGCGGCACTTCTGCTGGCGGTGATGGCCGACAAGCCGTTGCGCGGCGTCGGCGTCTATCGCACGCTGTTGATCTGGCCCTACGCGGTGGCGCCACCGGTGGTCGGCGTGTTGTGGATCTTCATGCTCAATCCGTCGCTGGGGATTCTCGCGCACGGTCTCCGCGCGATGGGCATCGATTGGAATCCGTTACTGGACGGCAATCAGGCCGCACTGCTGATCATCCTTGCCTCAGCGTGGAAACAGATCTCCTACAACTTCCTGTTCTTCCTCGCCGGCCTGCAAAGCATCCCGAAAAGCGTGCATGAGGCCGCCGCCATCGACGGTGCGCGCCCGATCCGGCGGTTCTGGACCATCACCTTCCCGCTGCTGACGCCGACGATCTTCTTCCTGATCGTCATCAACGTCGTCTACGCCTTCTTCGACACCTTCGGCATCATCGACACCATGACGCGCGGCGGTCCCGCGAAAGCCACCGAAACGCTGGTCTACAAGGTCTACTCCGACGGCCTGCTCGGCGGCAATCTCGGCTCGTCGGCGGCACAATCGGTGATCCTGATGGGCATCGTCATCGCGCTCACCGCGATTCAATTCCGCTTCGTCGAACGCAAGGTGACGTACTGATGGTCGAGAACGAAGGCCTTCGGCGTTACGTTGCGCACGCGATCCTGTGGATCGGCATCGCCATCGTGGCGTTTCCGGTCTATCTCGCTTTCGTTGCCTCGACACAGGACAACGCCGTGATTGCCAACGGCCAGATGTCGCTGTGGCCCGGCGGTCATTTCATCGAGACCTATTACAAGACGCTGTTCGTCGGCTCCTCCGGCACCACGCGCGAGCCGGTCGGCATGATGCTGCTCAACTCGCTGATCATGGCGCTGTCGATCGCGCTCGGCAAAATCTTTATCTCGATCCTGTCCGCCTATGCCATCGTGTTCTTCCGCTTCCCGTTCCGCATGACGGTGTTCTGGATCATCTTCATCACCCTGATGCTGCCGGTCGAGGTGCGCATCTATCCGACCTACAAGATCGCCGCAGACCTCAACCTGCTCGACAGCTATTCGGGACTGGCGCTACCGCTGATCGCCTCCGCCACCGCGACGCTGTTATTCCGGCAGTTCTTCATGACGGTGCCGGACGAACTGCTGGAGGCCTCGCGCATCGACGGCGCGGGTCCGTTCCGTTTCTTCAAGGATACGCTGTTGCCGCTGTCGCGCACCAACATGGCGGCGCTGTTCGTGATCCTGTTTATCTACGGCTGGAATCAGTATCTGTGGCCGCTGTTGATCACCACGCGCGACGACATGCAGACGATCCAGGTCGGCATCCGAAAGATGATCGTCACCTCCGACGCATTGACCGAATGGCCGGTGGTGATGGCGACGTCCATTCTGGCAATGCTGCCGCCGGTGCTGGTCGTCATCGTGATGCAGAAATTGTTCGTGCGCGGACTGGTGGAGACGGAGAAGTGAGTTCACATGGCTAACGTCGTTCTCCGCAACGTCCGCAAGACCTATCCGGGTGGCGTCGACGCCATCAAGGGCGTCGACTTCGAGGTCGGCGACGGACAATTCTGCGTGCTGGTCGGACCAAGCGGCTGCGGCAAGTCCACTTTGCTGCGCATGGTCGCCGGATTGGAAACCATCACCTCCGGCGAGATCGACATCGGCGGCCGCGTCGTCAACCAGGTCGAGCCGGCCGATCGCGATATCGCGATGGTGTTCCAGAACTACGCGCTCTATCCGCACATGAGCGTTTACAACAACATGGCCTACGGCCTGCGTAATCGCGGCATGGCCAAACCCGAGATCGACAAGCGCGTCCGCGAAGCCGCGCAGATTCTCGAGATCGGCCCGATGCTCGATCGCAAGCCGAAGCAGCTCTCCGGCGGGCAGCGCCAGCGCGTCGCCATGGGCCGCGCCATCGTGCGCCAGCCGAAGGTGTTTCTGTTCGACGAGCCATTGTCGAACCTCGACGCGAAACTCCGCATCGCCATGCGCGTCGAAATCCGCAAGCTGCAACGCCGGCTCAACACCACCTCGATCTACGTCACCCACGACCAGCTCGAGGCGATGACGCTCGCCGACATCCTCGTGGTGATGAACGGCGGCGTGGTGGAGCAGATCGGCAATCCGCTCGACATCTACCAGAAGCCCGCCACCACCTTCGTCGCTTCCTTCATCGGCGCGCCGCCGATGAACCTGACGCCGTTCAAGCCGGGCGAAGCGAGTGTTTCGGTTCCCGGTAACGCCGGCGGTATTTTGGGCGTCCGTCCCGAGGACCTGACCCTGACCACCGGGGCAACCCCGGACGGCGGCGTGCGCTACGACCTCACCGTCGAGGCCATCGAGCGGGTCGGTGCCGAAACCTTCGTCTACGGCTCGCGCAACGGCGCGAAGGACGCTGTCGCCGTCAGCG
>JAFKKL010000300.1 GCA_017305595.1 Hyphomicrobiales bacterium
ATCGGCACTGTCGTGGAGCCTGGCCCCAAGATCTACGATCCGCGCGGCTGGCTCGCCACCTCGCTGCCGATCCTGCTGGTCGAGGGCTTCTATCTGCTCCTGACCTACACCGACGTGCTGATGCTGCAACAGTTTCGCTCATCGGAGGAAGTCGGCATCTACTTTGCCGTGGTGAAGACCTTGGCGCTGGTGTCGTTCATCCACTACGCAATGTCGGCGACGACCGCGCATCGCTTCACCGAATATCACGCTGCGGGCGATCACAAGCGGCTCGCGGCTTACGTCGCCTATTCGATCAAGTGGACGTTCTGGCCGTCGCTCGCCGCAACCGCCGCGCTGCTGGCGATGGGCAAGCCATTGCTGTGGCTGTTCGGGCCGCAATTCGTCGATGGCTACGGCATCATGTTTGTCGCCGCCATCGGCCTCGTAGTGCGCGCTGCGATCGGCCCCGTCGAGCGGCTGCTCAACATGGTGGGGCAACAGAACATCTGCGCGCTGGCCTACGCGCTGTCTTTCGCAGTGAATTTCGGGCTGTGCATCGCACTGATCCCGCATTTCGGCGGTTACGGCGCGGCGGCCGCAACCTCGATCGCACTGACGTTCGAAACGGTTCTGCTGTTCTGGATCGTCCGCCGCCGCCTCGGTCTGCATGTCTTGGCGTTCGGAAAGCGGGACGCATAAGCAAAAACGACGAGACCGTCATGGCCGGATTTATTCCGGCCATCCACGTCTTGCTTGATGAAACATCGCAAAGACGTGGATGCCCGGGGACCATAGGCGAGCGAAGCGACGCCGTTCTTTGAACGGCTATGCCCGGGCATGACGACGTAAACGAGGCTCTTCAGAAAAGAACGTTTCTCTATGCCGCCGTCCAGCCGCCATCCATCGACAGGTTGGCGCCGGTGATCTGGCTGGCGTCGTCGCTGCACAGGTAGACCGCGAGCGCAGCGACCTGCTCTACCGTGACGAATTCCTTGGTCGGTTGCGCATCCAACAGCACGTCGTTGATGACCTGCTCCTTGGTCATGTTGCGCGCCTTCATGGTATCGGGAATCTGCTTCTCCACCAGCGGCGTCCAGACGTAACCGGGGCTGATGCAGTTGCAAGTGATCTTGTGCGTCGCGACTTCCAGCGCCACCGTCTTGGTGAGTCCGGCGATGCCGTGCTTGGCGGAGACGTAAGCCGACTTGAACGGCGAGGCCACCAGCGAATGCGCCGACGCCGTGTTGATGATGCGGCCCCAGCCGCGCTTCTTCATGCCCGGCACCGCCGCGCGAATGCCGTGAAACGCCGACGACAGGTTGATGGCGATGATCGCGTCCCATTTCTCGATGGGGAAATCCTCGATCGGCGCGACGAACTGGATGCCGGCATTGTTGACCAGCACGTCGACCGAACCGAACGTTTTTTCGCCGAGCGCGACCATTCCGGCGATCTCCGCCGGCTTGGTCATGTCGGCTGGCGAATGCACCGCCTTGACCTTGAAGTCGGCTTCGATGCTGGAGCGTTCCTTCTCGATATCTTCCGGCTTGCCCATGCCGTTCAGCACGATGTTGGCGCCGGCCTTCGCCATCGCCCGCGCGTAAGCGAGGCCGATGCCGCTGGTCGAGCCGGTGATCACCGCAGTCTTGCCTGTCAAAATACCCATGTCATGCACTCCTGTTTGAATTCTTCATCGACGGCGGACACTGCGCGGCGACGCGATCTTCTTCGGCGGTGAGATCGTAGGTTACCATGGTCTCGCCGTGCTGCGGTTGCTCCAGCCAGTCCTTGTGCTGCATCGACTTGTCGACATCCTGCTCACCGGCTGACCAATGTTCCAGCATGTTGAGGCGGGAGAAGTCGTAATCCTTCGACGAGCCATGATAATTCTTCTGGCGGTAGATCAGATGCACCACCGTGACGGTGTTCTCCTTGGCAGCTTCCCTGAGATACTTGACCGAGGGATCATCCTTCAGATTGTCCGGCAGTTTCGAAATCAAATCGCGCACCGCCTTGCGCGCATTGTGGATCTTCTTGTTCTGGTCGGTATTCAGCCGGGTGCGGCTGGAATAGCGGATATCCTTCTCGCGCTCGGCAGCTTCCTGCATCGTGGTCGGCAACGGCCCGCGCGCGCTGAACAGGTCCGCCTGGAAGATCAGGAGATCCGTCTTGTTTTCCTGATAGAGCACGTAGTCGAGCGGCGTGTTCGACGCCACGCCGCCGTCCCAGTAATGCTCGCCGTCGATCTTGACCGCGGGAAAGCCCGGCGGCAGCGCGCCCGACGCCATGATGTGTTCGGGAACGATTGTCTGAAACTCGTTGTCGAAATAGACGAAATTGCCGGTTGCGACATTGACCGCGCCGACGCTGAGCCGCGTGGTTCCGGAGTTAATGCGATCGAAATCGACCAGCCGTTCCAGCGTCGCGCGCAGCGGCGACGTATCGTAATAGCTCAACCCTTCCGGATTGGCGGCGGGCCAGAACTGCGTCGGTGGAATCCGTGGCATGAAAAACCCGGGCACACCGAAGGTCGCGATCGCTGCTGCGCTACCTTCGTTGAACAACGAGCGCGCATAATCGTTCGGCAACTCCCACTGCCACGGCACCGGCGCGGAGACGAGATGCCAGAATTCCTCCAGTCGTTCGACCCGCTTCTCGCGCGGATTGCCGGCGATGATCGCGGCGTTGATCGCGCCGATGGAAATGCCGGCGATCCATTGCGGCTCGAAATCATTCCGGCACAGCGCCTGATAGGCGCCGGCCTGATAGGCGCCGAGCGCACCACCGCCTTGCAGCACCAGCACGCGCCGCGCCTGCGCCGGAATAGCGGATTTTGAAGTATCGGACATGGGCATGGATGACGTCGGATGATCGGAAATTCAGGCGGCACCGTGGCGGTTGAAACCCGCCCCGTCAATCGACGAAATCGCGTGCGCCGTCACACTCTAGTCATCGCATTACATAGATGTCATCGTGCCGCGACCGGCTTCTCGTCCGGCGCGGCCAAAATCAGCGCCCAGAACACCTTGTACTTGGTGCCCGGCGCATAGGTCGCAGCGATGCCGAGTCGGGTCACGCCCTTGTGCAGCATGTTGGCGCGATGCGGCGGCGAATCGCGCCAGCCGGAAAAGGCTTCAGCGAGGGTATGATAGCCCGCCGAGATATTCTCGACGGCCACCGCCGCCGGATAACCCGCTGCATTGAGGCGCTTGCCGAGCGCGCCCGCGACGTCGTGGTCGAGCTTGTTGCGCTTGGCCATGGCCATCGCCTGGGTTTCGGCCGCCTTCATCAGTTCGGGATCGACGGTGACCGCGCCGAGGCCGTTGTTGCGGCGATAGCCGGAAATCATCGAGGCCGCGACGCCGGCATCCACCTTGGCCCCGCCATGGGCCATACTGAGATAGAACGCGGGCTGTTCGGGCGCCTGTTCGACGGCGGTGCCGCAGCCGCCCAATACCAGAAGGCTGCTCAAGACCACCACGACGCGCTTCATGCCCGAATCCCCACAACTGCCATGCAACCGTTGTTGCACATCAACCGTGGCTGAAAGGTGAACGGGCGGCACTTTTAGAAGCGACTCGTCATCCTGAGGTGCGAACGCAGCGAGCCTCGAAGGATCGCCGCCGCCCTTCGTGGCGCGCAAGAGCGAGCACCTCAGGGAGACGGCTATCGATCACTCAATCCGCGAAAATGCGATAGCGCCGGGGGTGCAGTTCGACCGTCTCGCCGGTCCGGAGCGCGTGATCGCGTGGGGTGTCGATCTCGATCACCGTTTCGTTGCCGCCGGCGCAGACCGCGATATCGGCGCGTTGGATCGCGCCGAACGAGCGCACATGGCGTACCGCGCCACGCAAGCCGATGCTTTCGGAGCCGACCTGCATATCGTGGCGGCGCACGTACAGCTTCGACGGCCCGCCGACATTGGGCGCCGCGATATTCAGCGGCTGATTGCCGATCCAGACCCGTCCCTCAGTAACATTCACCGGCAGCACGACGGACTCGCCGATGAAGCCATGCACGAACGCGGTCGCCGGATAGTCGTAGACTTCACCGGGCGTGCCGATCTGCTCGATCTTGCCTTTGTCCATCACCACGACCCGGTTGGCGACTTCCAGCGCGTCCTCCTGATCGTGGGTAACGAACACCGAGGTGACGTTGATCTCCTCGTGCAGCGAGCGCAGCCAGCGTCGCAATTCCTTGCGCACCTTGGCATCAAGCGCACCGAACGGTTCATCGAGCAACAGGATGCGCGGCTCGGTCGCAAGCGCACGCGCCAGCGCGATGCGCTGCCGCTGACCGCCGGACAGTTGGGTCGGATAGCGATCGGCCAGCCAGTCCAGTTGCACCAGATCGAGCAGTTCCTTCACCCGCGCGCGAATGCCGGCTTCGTCCTTGCGGATGGCGCGCGGCTTGACGCGCAGGCCGAACGCGACATTCTCGAACACCGTCATGTGGCGGAACAGCGCATAGTGCTGAAACACGAAACCGACCTGACGCTCGCCGGCGCCGCGCGCCAGCGCGTTCTCACCATCGAACGACACATCGCCGCCATCCGGCCAGTCGAGGCCTGCGATGATCCGCAGCAGCGTGGTCTTGCCCGAACCCGACGGGCCGAGCAGCGCCAGCAATTCGCCGTCGGCAATTCTCAGATCGACACCATCAAGCGCGGCGAACGCGCCGAACCTCTTGGTGATATTGGTCAGTTCAATGGTCACGTACTTGTCGCCCTTCGTCGAGGTGCCGCTCGAGTATCGTCTTCGCGATAAGCGTGATCAGCGCCAGCAACGCCAGCAACGAGGCAACCGCGAACGCCGGCACGAACTGATACTCATTATAAAGAATTTCGACCAACAACGGCATGGTGTTGGTTTCGCCGCGAATGTGTCCGGACACCACCGACACCGCGCCGAACTCGCCCATGGCACGCGCATTGCACAGCAAGACGCCATAGAGCACGCCCCATTTGATGTTCGGCAGCGTGACGCGGAAGAAGGTCTGCAACCCTGACGCACCGAGCGAGAGCGCGGCTTCCTCTTCCAGCGTGCCCTGCTCTTGCATCAGCGGGATCAGCGCGCGGGAGACGAACGGAAACGTCACGAACGTCGTCGCCAGCGCGATGCCCGGCACCGCGAACAGAATCTGGATGTTGTGGCTTTGCAGCCATGGACCGAAATAACCCTGCGCGCCGAACAGCAGCACGAACACCAGACCTGAAATCACCGGACTGACGGAGAACGGCAGATCGATCAGCGTGATCAGGAGCGTCTTGCCGGGAAATTCGAACTTGGCGATGGCCCATGCCGCGATCAGCCCGAACACCAGATTGAGACCGACCGAAATCGCAGCCACTGCTAGCGTCAGTTTGATTGCCGCCAGCGCTTCGGGTTCGGCCAATGCCGCGAGATAGGCGACCACGCCGTGCGTCAGAGCCTGAGCGAACACGATGACCAGCGGCAACACCACGAACACCGTCAGGAACAGCATCGTTAGGCCGATGATGACGACACGCGCAAGCCACGGCTCGCTGCGCACCACGACCCTTCCTGAATCAAATGCAATCGCGCTCTCGGACATCGCAGCTCTCCTAGTGAACCGGGATGCGCATTTGCGCCCAATGTTGCAGGCGATTGACGACGAGAATGATCAGGAACGCCGCAACCAGCATCACCACGGCGATGGCAGTGGCGTCTGCATAGCGGAATTCCGATAGCCGGATCACGATCAAGAGCGGCGCGATCTCCGAAACATTCGGGAGGTTGCCGGCGATGAAAATCACCGAGCCGTATTCCCCGACAGCGCGCGCAAACGCCAAAGCGAAACCGGTGAGCAGCGCCGGAATCAGGCTCGGCAGGATCACCCGCCAGATGGTCTGCCAACGGTTGGCGCCCAGGCTCGCCGCCGCTTCCTCGATTTCCGGATCGAGATCGATCAGCACCGGTTGCACCGTGCGCACCACGAATGGAATGCCGATGAAGATCATCGCAATGAAGATACCAAGCGGCGTGAACGCCACCTTGATGCCGAGTTCGGCGAGCGGTGCGCCGAGCCACCCCTTCTGCGCGAACAGCGAGGTGAGCGCGATGCCCGCCACCGCCGTCGGCAGCGCGAACGGAATATCGACGATGGCATCGAAAATGCGCCGCCCCGGGAAGCGATAGCGCACCAGCGCCCAGACCACGATGCTGCCCATCACCAGATTGACCAGCGCCGCCGCGAAAGCGAGGCCGAACGAAATCTTCAGCGCATTCAACGTGCGGCGGCTGGTGACGATATTGGCAAATTCAGCAAAACTCAGTTCGAAGGTTTTCAGGAACAGCCCCGCTAGCGGGATCAGGATGATGACCGACAGCCACGTCAGCGTCAGCCCCATGGTGAGGCCGAACCCCGGCAAGGTGTTTCGTCGTCCCGATCCTCCTGTCACGACACTGCTCCCCCGCACCACGATCAATCCTTGTAGATCTGATCGAATACGCCGCCGTCCGCGAAGTGGGTCTTCTGTGCCTTGGTCCAGCCGCCGAACACATCGTCGATCTTGAACAGCTCGACCTTGGGAAACGCCTCGGCATACTTTTTGGCGATCTCCGGATCGGTCGGGCGGTAGTAATTGCGGCCGGCGATCTCCTGCGCTTCCTTGGTGTAC
>JAFKKL010000301.1 GCA_017305595.1 Hyphomicrobiales bacterium
GCAACGTGATCTTGGACTCCTTGATACTCTCATCCTTCCAGGCCAGCAGCTTGTTGGGAAAATATTCGCGCTGGCGCTCGTTGATGAAAGGCTTTTTTTCGGAGGGTCGATAATTCTTCAACTTTTCCAAGGCCAATCCATTTTTTTGTGCGAGGCGCCGGAATGGGTCCGGCCGCGCCGCGCTTATATAGCGCTGCCTTGTGTCAGACAACATCGTCCCGGGCCTCATTGGCGTGAAGCCCGGGACGCAGTTGCCGCCATCCGGAGGGAACCTGCCGCGGATCTTCAATAGCCGACGGTAAACCGTTGGCGCGAATGGGCCGGACGTTCGATCTCGTCGGCCAGCGCCACAGCGTAATCCTCGAAGGAAATCCAGCTTTTGCCGCCGGCATCAGTCAGCAATCGGTCGCCGCCGAGGCGGAACTTGCCGGTCCGCTCGCCCTCGACGAACAGCGCCGACGGCGACAGGAAGGTCCAGTCGAGCTCCGTTTCGCGGCGCAACAAACCGAGAAAAATGCCGCCCTTTTCGGCCTCAGCCTTGTAAGCCGCCGGGAATTCGGGTGTGGACATCAGCGCCACACCGGGCGCGATCTCGAGGCTGCCGGCGCCGCCGACCACGACATAACGGCCGATTCGGGCCTGCTTGACGGCCGCGATCAACCGCGCCGGATCGCTGGCGGTGAAATGAACGGCGCTGACCGCGACGTCGTGCCCGGCCACGGCCTCGGCCAACCCGTCGACATCGAACACATCCGCCTGCACGGCGGTGACGCCGGAGCGCGCCGGCACGTTCTCGGGATGCCGCACGATCACGGTGACGTCGTGCGCGCGCCGCGACAACTCTTCAACAATCCGTGAGCCGACGCGCCCGGTTCCGCCGATGACTGCAATCTTCATGATTTCTCTCCGATCGATGGTCCGGCCGTTCCATTTGCGGCCGCGTCAGCGGTGCATGAAAACGTCGGACGACTAAGTAACCAACAGTTACTAGATATCAAATGGATTGCAGGTGTGAAGAGAGCACTTTAAGATGACTTGGTCACCCCGGCGAAACCGATCCCGGCGCACGATGGAGCGAAGCGATGAAGCCCGGAAACCCCTACAACGCGGACTGCCCGACGCGCCTGATTCTCGATCGCGTCGGCGACAAATGGGCGGTGCTCTTGCTCGGCCTGCTGCGCAAGGAACCGATGCGCTTCAACGCGTTACGCCGCCACATTGATGGCATTTCGCAGAAGATGCTGTCGCAGACGCTGAAGAGCCTGGAACGCGACGGGCTGGTGAAGCGCCACGCCATCGCGACCGTACCGGTGACGGTGGAATACTCCATCACGCCGCTCGGCATGACGCTGGCGAAAGCCGTCGATCCGCTGCGGCATTGGGCGGAAACGCACCTGAAGGACGTACAAGCGTCACAGCGGCGCTACGACGGCACCCAGAAGGACGCGGCGTGAGGTAAGCCGACGACGACCTTCACGGTATCTGACAGGACGTCCGTTTTACGGACTGATTAGCAACACGAAAATCGTCGTCCCCGCGCAGGCGGGGACCCATAACCCCTGGCGTTCGTGGTGAGAGTAAGTAGCCGAGAACAATTACATCGCCCTGCGCATCATGAGCGACACGGCGTATGGGTCCCCGCCTGCGCGGGGACGACAGTGAGGTTTGTTCTGCGATTCTAATCAGACTCTTAAGCTTGCCTCTTAGGCAAAACTCTAAAGCTAAATCCTACCCGCCTTCGCCAATTCGACCTCGACCCGCAGTTCGATTTCCGACAGCACAGCATCGAGGCCGGGATCGCCGGAGGTTTCCTTGAGGTTGGCCGCCGCATCGCGCAGGCGCATTACCATCGCATTGTCGAGCGAGCCCGACAGCAATCCGATCTTCAGATCGTCGAGCGCATCGAGCGCGCCGCGCCCACGCTGTACTGAACGCTTGCGCCGCTCGGTCGGATCCTCGATGCCCTGCAAAGCCAGCAGCGCGTCGATGCCGGCGGTCGCCTTCGGCGCCGTCGCCGATCGCGTTTCGGTCGCGCCGCCCATGTCCGGCAACACGAAGCCGCTGCTGCCGCTGCGGCGCGCGCTGCCGGCCGGCGTGCCTAGGGTCGTCCCGTTGGGTCCATAGATGCGCATGATGATGCCTCACGGAGAGTCGTCTCCGCGTCGAACACTGGATGCGGCGTGGTTAACAGTCGGTAAACGACCCGGCAAAATTTACCGATGGCGGCAGTTTCGCCTTGGGCGAGATCACCCACGTGCGCTCCACGTCAAACAACAAGCCAATTTTATCAACGGCTTATCGAGCCTTCCAAACTGGCACGCGGTTCGCATGGTTAACGCCGGGATAAGCCTCGTGGGGAGCATGGGGCGTGTCCGGCAACGGCGTCAGTGGGGAGCAACGATGCCAGGCGTGCACAAAACGAGATTCGGTCGGGCCCTCGCCCATGCAATCGGCATGGCGCTGCTGGCGCTCGGCGTGGCGTTGCCCCCGACGGCGGCGTTGGCTACCTCGCGCATCAAGGATCTCGCCAATATCGAAGGCGTGCGGCAGAACCAGTTGATCGGCTACGGCCTCGTGGTCGTCCTCAACGGCACCGGCGATACGCTCAACAGCTTCCCCTTCACCAAGCAGTCGCTGCAAGCGATGCTGGAGCGCATGGGCGTCAACATTCGTGGCGCCACCATCCGCACCGGCAACGTCGCCGCGGTGATGGTGACCGGCAACCTGCCCGCCTTCGGCACCCAGGGTACGCGGATGGACGTCACCGTCTCCGCGCTCGGCGACGCCAAAAGCCTGCAAGGCGGCACGCTGCTGGTGACGCCGCTGCTCGGCGCCGACGGCAACGTCTACGCGGTGGCGCAAGGCTCGCTCGCCATCGGCGGCTTCTCGGCCGAAGGCGCCGCCGCCAGCATTACCAAGGGCGTGCCAACCAACGGCCGCATCGTCAACGGCGCCATCATCGAGCGCGAAATCGAGTTCGCGTTGAACCGGCTGCCCAACGTGCGGCTGGCGCTGCGCAACGCCGACTTCACCACCGCGAAGCGTATCGCCTCCGCGGTGAACGATTTCCTCGGCACCAGAACCGCCGAACCGATCGATCCCTCTACCGTGCAATTATCCATCCCGAAGGAATTCAAGGGCAACGTAGTGGCGCTGCTGACCGAGATCGAGCAATTGCAGGTCGAGCCCGACGCCGTCGCCAAGATCGTCATCGACGAGCGCTCCGGCATCATCGTGATGGGCCGCGACGTGCGCGTCGCCACCGTTGCCGTTGCCCAAGGCAATCTCACCGTATCGATTTCCGAGAGTCCGCAGGTCAGCCAGCCTAATCCCCTGTCGCGCGGCCGCACGCGGGTGACGCCGAACACCGCGATCGGCGTGCAGGAGGACGGCAGGAAACTGGCCTTGGTGAAGAATGGCGTCTCGTTGCAGCAACTCGTCGACGGCCTCAACGGTCTCGGCATCGGCCCGCGCGATCTGATCGGCATCCTGCAAGCGATCAAGGCGGCCGGCGCCATCGAAGCCGATATCGAGGTGATGTGATGAATGGCTTCGCCCCCGCCGCGCACGCCAACACGCATCCGAGCCGCGACATCGCATTCGAGCAGGCGCTCGCTCGCGTCTCGCCGCAAGCGCAGGCCAAGGCGAAATCCACCGCGCAGGATTTCGAGGCGATGTTTCTCAACACGATGTTTTCGCAAATGACCAGCGGCCTGAAAGGCGACGGCCCGTTTGGCGACACGCCCGGCACCGGCGTGTGGCGCGCGATGCAGACCGAGCAATATGCGCGCTCGTTCGCGCAGGCCGGCGGCATCGGCATCTCCAATGACGTCTATCGCACCTTGATCCTGCAACAGGCGAACAACGCCGGCTAACCTCGAGGCTCGTTCATGCATCGCTCCCCGCAATCTCAGGCACCGGCCGCGACGCCAGCGGCTGTCGATCCGCAACGGCTCGCGACCGAGATGGCCGATGTGATGGCCGCGCTGTTCGCCGTGGTCGAACGTGAGACCGATCTGGTGCGCGCCGGCCGCGTTGCCGACGCCATGACGCTGGAAGCCGACAAGTCCGCGCTGTCACGCAGCTACGTCAATCTCGTCACCGCATTGAAAACAAACCAGCCGCATCTGCGCGCGGTCGCGCCGGATCTGCTCGCGACATTGCAACGTCAGCACGAAACCTTTCGCGCGATGCTGCAAGTCAACCTCACGGTGCTGGCGACGGCGCACGCCGTCTCCGAAGGCGTGGTGCGCGGCGTCAACACCGAAGTGCAGCGTCGTAACATCCCGCAGACCTACACCGCCAATGGACAGCGCGCTACGCCGAGCTCACGCCACATCACACCGCTTGCGGTCAGTCGTTCGCTGTAATTGACAACATCGCACTACAACCGAAACGCGCCGCCGCTAACGGCAGCGACGATAGCGCCGAACGTCTCATGTGGAGATAAGCCGGCGACAGGCAGCTTATGCGCATCGAGATCACCGGGGGTGGTGAACTGCTGATGCAGCGCGGTGATCGGCTCCGGGTCGGATAGCGTCTCGCCACCGCGCAGCCTGCACCGCGTAATCGCTTCGTCCAGAGACGGCACGAGCACGATGTAGTGTCGCGGCGCGCGCAATTGCCGAAACGGTTGCAAGAACCACGGCCCGATAATGCCGTCGACGATCACAAAGAAGCCGCCGGCGGCATAACCATCGGCGGCCTGGGCGAGCACGTTGATGACCGTCTCGTTTTGCCGATGCGATTCCGGCAGATAAGGCGCGACGGCGCCGTGCTTGATGAAGTGCCAGAAATCATCCGCATGCAGGTGGACCTTTGATGCTCCAGGCTGCGCGGCCAGCATCTTCGCCGCCGTGGTTTTCCCCGATCCGGGCGGGCCGGTAAGGATGAGAATCTCACCTGAAAAATCGAGCATGACATTTGTCCAGTTTGGCCTTTGCCGCTGATCCGGCAGCGCATACGAGCTCGCGAAACATTGAGCTAAATTATCCTACACGATGCAATGCGACATTCATCGCGTTCCCTAACGCGACGTTGAGAAGCGCCGGATAGGGTTGCCACCAGGAAGGGGTTGGGATTTGACTCAACGGAAGCCTGGAGGCTGCCATGGGTATGGATTTCAACATCAAGCCGGCCAACGCGCCGGCTGCGGTTTCGTTTGTGCAACCTGCAAACGACGCCGCGCGCGATGCTGTCACGACGCAACTCCCCGCCAGCCAGACGATCACGGCGGCGGATGTTTCCGCGCGCATTCGTAACGACTCATCCGGCGGAAATGCCGGCACGTCGCACCAGACCGTCTTCGATCGCGATGCCGCATCGATGGTGTATCAGGTGGTGGACAACCGCACGAGCATCGTGGTGCGCCAATTCCCTGACGAAGCCATGCTACGCCGCCGGGCCTATTTCCGCGCGATGGACATGCTCAAGAGCGAACAGTTGCGCGAACCCGCGGCCGACAGGACGGCGTGAAGCTAGGCCGACACGCGATCGTCATTGCGAGCGAAGCAATCCAGTCTGTCTTTTCGACCTTTGGATTACTTCGTCGCTAGCGCTCCTCGCAATGACGGAAGTTACCCCCGCGTCGCGGGCGCTTTTTCCAGAGTCGAGACACCGGTGACAGGGTTCGTCACGACGGTAGCGATCTGCGCCTTGTTGTTGCCGGTCAGCATGAATTTCGAATCGCCGATCCGGAACGAATTGTCACGGATCAGCACGTCCTGATACTTGATGGTTGATCCGTTGACGTATTTCACCTTGGCGCGAAAACCGTTGATGTTGGAAATACCCACCTCGAACGACGTGCCGTTGGCATACTTGCCCTTCCAGCTTCCCTCATATGCCTCGGGATCGACCGCCACGTATTTCGAATTGGACGGCACCGCACCGCCCACCGTGACGTAGTTCGACGAGATGATATTCCAGATATCGGCCATGGCGATCCGCCGTGCCGTCTAGGCGCGGCCCGCAAGGCCGGCGGCGATGTTGCAGTTGATGTCAATCAGCGACTTCAGTTTCGCCGGGTCCGGATTGGTCTGCATCTCGACCGTCTGCTTCAGCACGAAGATGCCGATGTTGGTGATGTTCTGGCGGATCTCCAGCGTCTGCTCGCTGTCATTGCTCTCCATTGCGCCCATGAAGATCGACCACAGGCGGCGGTTGAACAGCAGCGCATCGTGCATGCTTTTGTCGGGACCGGTCCAATTCGCCTGCACCTCTTGCAACTGCCGGGCTGCCTTCAAAAGCGCCTGCGCCTCGATCTCACGGGGGGAAGCGGTGGTTTGCGACGTGCGGGCATAGGCGGAAGCGGCGTTGGACATTCACGACCTCGATGGAATTCGCTGCGAAGCGCAGACACATCGCTACTCTAGTACGTCTCCCGTTTAGATATGGTTACCATTCATTTTCAACTGTGACGGAAACCGGGCACTTGGTTTTCATTTTGAGACGCGCAATCAAACGAAACCGTCATTGCGACGAACTTCGAAGCATGATGGACACACCGCCATCGCTGCATTTCCCGTGTCGTCCCCGCGAAGGCGGGGACCCAGACTCTCTGGCTGATCAGCACTTGAAAGCGGGTTGTTGCCACACAGCCTTTCGTCACCAC
>JAFKKL010000302.1 GCA_017305595.1 Hyphomicrobiales bacterium
CGTCACCGGTCCGCGCATCATCACCGCCGAGACCAAGGCCGAGATGAAGCGCGTGCTGGCCGACATCCAGGGCGGCAAATTCACCCGCGACTGGATGCTGGAGAACAAGGTCAACCAGACCTCGTTCAAGGCGACCCGCGCGCGCCTCGCCGAGCACCCGATCGAGCAGGTCGGCGCCAAGCTGCGCGACATGATGCCGTGGATCAAGAAGGGTGCCCTCGTTGATAAAACGAAGAACTAAGGCTTGATCCACGTTCTCTCGTGCGGGATCGTGCAGGCACGATCCCGATGATCAAGAAGGGCGCATTGGTCGACAAGACCAAGAACTGAGCGTTCATCGCTCCTGTTGTTCTGAACGCGCGGGCTTGACCCGCGCGTTTCTTTTTTGGGAAGCTGTTTCGTCAATTTGCGCGTTGGAGCTTGCCATGCCGCATCGACGATTGTTGGGGGCCGCCGTTGTCGCAGGCGTCCTGGCCGGAGTGCCGCTGGCACACGCGGCTGACGATGCGCGCTATAGCGCCGAGTACCAGACCTGCGCCAAAGGCTCGACCGTTGATATCGAGCAATGCGTCGGGCGGCTGACCAAGGCGTGGGACCAGCGGCTCAATGCGGCTTATCAGAAGCTGATCAAGGGCAATCGCAACGCCTACAAGATGCGCATCGCACAACGGCTCTGGGTTCAGTTCCGCAACGCCAATTGCCGATATTATGGAGCAGGCGAAGGTACCATTCGACGGCTCGAATTCGCCGAATGCATGCGCAGCGCCACGGCGCACCGCGCGCTCGAATTGGAAGACCTCCTGAAAGGACCGGGCGGCTAAGGGGCGCCGCGTATCGGAGGCATCCTTTCGTCATTGCGAGGAGCGCAGCGACGAAGCAATCCAGTCCTTGCTTTGTGACTTTCTGGATTGCTTCGCTTGCGTTCGCAATGACGAGTCTAATGCGCAGTTTCCTTTGCCCTGATCTTCTCCCACAACCATTTTGCGACATCGGCAACCGACTGATTGCCGCTGGCGCGTAGGTTGGCCTCGCGCATCGTTGCGATATCGATCTTGCCGAGCAGCGGTATAAGTGCATCGCGCAGCGCGGAGTCGTTTTCGCGTTTCGGCGCCAGCAGCACCATCGCGTCGTAGGGCGGAATGGCGTGCTTCGGGTCGCCCAGCACCACGAGATTGTATTTGGCGATCAGACCGTCGCTGGTATAGCCGGCGATCACATCCACCTCGCCGGCGGCGATGGCGGCATACATGAAGTCCGGCTGCATCTGGCGCTGCTGGCGAAAGGTGAGGCTGTAGGCTTTGCGAAGGCTGGCCCATTCCGGGCGCGAGAAAATCTCGTAGTCGCCTGCGACCGACATCTCACCGGCATGGGCTGTGAGATCGGCGATGGAATGGATGCCGAGCGCCTCGGCGCGAGCCCTGGGCATCACCAGCGCGTAGGCGTTCTCGAAGCCGAGTTTGCCGAGTAGAGTGATGTGCTGACGGCCCAACGCGGCTTTCAGATCGGCCAGCAGCTCGTCGCGCGCTTTGATATCCGTGCGGTGCATCTGGTTCGCCCACAGCGTCCCGGAGTAATCGACATAGGCGTCGATATCGCCGCTTTCGAGCGCATTGAAGATGACGCTGGAGCCGAGCCCCTCGCGAGTGGTCGCCGGCAGCCCCGCCGCCTGCAGCCGCTGTGTCATCAGTGCGGCGAGGATATATTGTTCGGTGAAGGTTTTTGCGCCGACGACATAACCCTGCCGGGTGCGCGACAACGATGGTATCAGCGCCGCCGCGATCAGTGCCACCACGCCGATCACGCCCATCATGATGCGTAAACGGCTGCGGTGTTGCGCGCCGGTCTCGATCAGCGCCAGTATCTGATCGACGATCAGCGCCAGCACCGCCGACGCGGCGCAGCCGAACAGCACGAACACCCAGTTCTGCGTCTGCAAGCCGGCGAAGATGTAGTTACCGAGGCTGGTCTGGCCGATCGGCGTCGACAGCGTCGCGGTGCCGATCACCCACACCGCGGCGGTGCGGATGCCGGCCATGATCACCGGCAACGCCAGCGGCAGCTCGACCATTCGCAACGACTGTCGCGGCGTCATGCCGACGGCCTGTGCAGCCTCGAGGATCGCGGGATCGATTCCTTGCAGGCCGGTGATGGTGTTGCGCAGCACCGGTAGCATCGAATAAAGCGCCAGCGCCAGCATCGCCGGCAGAAAACCGAACGCCGAAAAGCCGAAGCCGAGCCATTGCGCCGTCAATGCCGCGAGCGCCAGCAGCAGCGGATAGAACAGCGCCAATAGTGCAAGGCCCGGCACGGTCTGCACGATACTGGCGAAGCCGAGCAGGGCGCTGCGCAATCCCGGACGATGTCGCGCCAGCAAGGCCAGCGGCAAGCTGATCAAGAGGCCGAGCGCAAGTGCTGCGAGGCTGACGCGCACATGATTGCCGAGATAATCCGGCAGGTGCCCTAGCGCGTCGCCCCAGCGTGGATCGGACCACAGGTTCATGACGCCGCATTCCGTGGCAGCAGGTCGCGCAGCCGCTCGGCTTGGCGTCGTGGCGTTTGCAGCAGGGCATCGACATCGGGATCGTCTACGCTCGCGAGTTCGGTGGCCGTGCCTTGTGCGACAATGCGTCCCTCGCGCATCACCACGATCCGATCCGCCAGCAGGACGGCTTCTGCCATGTCGTGGGTGATCATCAGCGTGGTCAGGCCGAGTTCGCGATGCAGGCGGCGATAGTCGTCGCCGAGCGCATCGCGTGTCAACGGATCGAGCGCGCCGAACGGTTCATCCATCAGCACAATGTGTGGGCGCGCCGCCAGCGCGCGGGCGACGCTGACGCGCTGGCGTTGGCCGCCGGACAGTTGGCCAGGCAATCGGTCGCGATGGGGGGCGGGATCGAGCAGCATCAGCGTCATCAATTCATCGACGCGCGCAGCGATCTGCGCAGCCGGCCATCCCAACAGTTTCGGCGTGATGCCGATATTGTCCGCGACGCTCATATGCGGAAACAAGCCGCCGCTCTGGAAGACGGTGCCGATGCTTCGCCGCAGCGCGATCAGGTCGACGTTTGCGATATCGGCACCGTCAATGGCGATGCGGCCGCTGTCGGGTGCGATCAACCGGTTGGCGAGACGCAGCAGCGTGGTCTTGCCGGAGCCCGACGCACCGACGATGGCGAGAAATTCGCCGGGTGCGATCGCGAGCGAGACATCGTTCACCGCGAGCACAGGCGCTGCGCCACGGCCGCCGTCAAAATGCTTGCGGACATGCTCGAACGAGATCAAGGGCGATGTGACGCTCATGCTGGGTTTGCAGTAACACAGCGGCAAGGTCGCACCAAGCAAGAGACCTCCTTGCAAGTTGTCGCTGGTCGTTGGATTTTCCAACGGAACCGGATTTAATGCAGCGTAGGACAACAGAGGACGTTTCGTGCAGACGGCAGGGGCAGCAGCAACGGCAATCGAACTGGACGAGGCCAGCGTTGCGTTTCGGCTCGCCGATGCGCGCGTTTATACGGCCGTGGAGCGCGCCAGCCTCGCGGTGCGCGACGGTGAGTTCATCGCTATTGTCGGGCCGACCGGTTGCGGCAAGTCCACCTTGCTCAATCTTGCCGCCGGGCTATTGGCGCCGGCCTCTGGCGCGGTGCGGATTTTCGGCGCGCCGCTGACCTCGCTCAACCGGCAGGCCGGCTACCTGTTTCAGGCCGATGCACTGTTTCCGTGGAAGACCGCGCTGGAAAACGTCGCGATCGGACTCGATATCGCCGGGGCGCCGCAGGCCGAGGCGCGCAAACGCGCGGAGAGCTGGCTCAATGCTGTCGGCCTTGGTGCATTCGGCAATCGCTATCCGCACATGCTCTCCGGCGGCCAGCGCAAGCGTGTCGGTCTCGCACAGGTATTGATCCGTGATCCGAAGATCCTGCTGATGGACGAGCCGTTCGGGCCGCTCGATGCGCAGACGCGGCAGATCATGGGCAACCTGCTGCTCGATCTGTGGACGGCGGACCGCAAGGCGGTGCTGTTCGTCACGCACGATCTCGAAGAGGCGATCGCGCTGGCGGATCGCGTCGTCATCATGTCGGCGGGACCGCGCTCGCGCATCATCGGCGATTGGCAAGTCGCGCTGCCGCGCCCGCGCGACATTTTCGAGATTCGCCTCGACAAGGAATTCCATGCGCTCCATCGCGAAATCTGGAGCGTGCTGAAAGCCGAAGTCGCGAAGGGCTACCAGCAGGCGTCCGCGCCAACAGGTGCAGCATAGCTGTTGCTGTTGGAAGCGAAAACTATTCCGGCACCATGATGCGACTGCGCAACATCAGCCGCGCGCGGCCGAGCTTGCGCAGCAGCGTTCGTTCGGCGTCGCGTTGCCCGGTCGGATAGCCGCCCAGCGCCTCGAAATGCCGGCGCGCGATGACAAGGCCTTGGTCCGGCGACGGGCCGGACAGCAGCCGCAGTGCGTGAGCCGTCTTCGCCTTCAGCCCTTGATCGGCATAAGGCGAGCGGGCGTACCGCAGGATCGCGGCGCGAGGAGCCGGCGCGCGGGCCATGCGGTCGATGAACTGCGCGGTCTCGTCGATCCAACTCAGGTCCGGCACAGTGCCCGGATGCAGGAACATCAGCCACGGCGCGCGCGCCTCTTTCGCGCCGGCAGCGAGCGCCTCGGCGCGCGATCCTTTGCAGACGAGGTAATCGCAGCCGGCGATGTCCGCGACCCGGGCAATGGTGTCGGTGTCGCCGCGATCCACCAGCACGACGTCCTGGATCAGGCCGGCTGTCACGCCCGGCACCAGCGCGGCGAGGGTCGCCACCACCGGTGGCTCCTTGCCCTCGGTCGGGATGATGACGCTGAGCATCGGCATCTGTAGCCACTCCGGGAATCCTCGGCGCCGCTTCTAGCACCTTTCGACGCCGCAAGGAGGCCGAGCGGATTTCTCGGCGGCCCTGAAAGTTATCCACAGGCTGGTGACTGCAAATGTTCTTGATATGTTCTATTGGCGTGCTAGCATCTTCGGCATGAGCAAAGCCTCCAGCGCCCTCAGGCACCCGCCGGTCTCCCCAGCCTCGGCCCCCACCGGACCGGCGGGTGCATCTCCTTCGTTTTCTGAGATCGCGATTGCCATCGACCGCGAGCGGCGACGCGGCCGTGGCGCACAGTCGAATGTAAGCGGACGCTTCGAGGCGGAGGCACGCGTCACGTTTGATGACGGCTGGCAGAGTCTCGACGAGTTGCCGCCGTTCAAGACGACGGTGTCACTCGACACGTCGCGCAAAGTCATCACCCGCAACGAGTCGCCGGATATCGGCTTCGACCGTTCGATCAATCCTTATCGTGGCTGCGAGCACGGTTGCATTTATTGTTTCGCGCGGCCGACCCACGCTTATCTCGGGATGTCGCCGGGATTGGATTTCGAATCGAAGCTGTTCGCCAAGCCGGACGCGCCGGCGTTGCTGGAAAAGGAACTGGCGGCGCCCGGCTACGAGCCGAAGATGATCGCCATCGGCACCAACACCGATCCCTATCAGCCGATCGAGCGCGAACACAAAATCATGCGCGGCATTCTGGAAGTGCTGGAGCGCGCCGGACACCCGGTCGGCATCGTCACCAAGTCGGCGTTGGTGACGCGCGATATCGATATCCTGTCGCGGATGGCGGAACGCAATCTGGTCAAGGTGGCGCTGTCGGTCACGTCGCTCGATGCGAAGTTGGCGCGCACGATGGAGCCGCGTGCATCGACGCCACAGAGGAGGCTAGAGGCGCTCCGGCAATTGTCCGCCGCAGGCATTCCGACCACGGTGATGGTGGCGCCGGTGATCCCGGCGCTGAACGACTCGGAGATCGAGCGCATTCTCGATTCCGCCGCTCACGCCGGCGTCAGGGAAGCGAGTTATGTGCTGCTGCGCCTGCCGCTGGAAGTCCGCGATCTGTTCCGCGAATGGCTGATGGCGAATTATCCGGATCGTTATCGTCACGTCTTCACGCTGATCCGCGAGATGCGCGGTGGTCGCGATTACGACTCGCAATGGGGCGCGCGGATGAAGGGCACCGGGCCGATGGCCTGGATGATCGGCCGTCGGTTCGAGATGGCTTGCGAAAGGCTCGGTCTCAACAAGCGACGGTCGAAGTTGACGATCGACCATTTCGCGCGACCGCCTCGCAACGGTCAGCAGCTCAGCTTGTTTTAGAGGGTGTGACATGAGTCCCGAACGGCCCGTGCCGGCGGCAAAGTTGACAGTCGTGACGTTGGGCGTCAGCGACATGCGCCGGAGTATCGCGTTTTATGGGGCGCTGGGTTTTGCTCGGCGGATGCGTGCCACCGGCGAAGAGGTGGCTTTCTTTGAAACCGGGGGCGCGGTGCTCGCGCTCTATTCATGGTCGCGGCTCGCCGCGGATGCGGCCTTGGCGGATCGGCCGCGTCCGCAAGGATTTTGCGGCATGACGCTGGCCTGGAATTGCGCGTCGGAGCAGGAGGTCGAGCTGCACGACGGAACCCAAGCCGCGATCGGGGATACGGTCATCACCCGGCACAACGACCGACGCCTGCGCGCCGGGCGGTCCTGGGTCCGCAACGGCAACCGCTGGACCGTCACCGGCGTCGTCATGATCTCGCGCGGCG
>JAFKKL010000303.1 GCA_017305595.1 Hyphomicrobiales bacterium
ATCGTCGACTTAGAAAAAGGCATATCGTCGGTCCCACTTGATCGCGTTCAGATTCAGCAGGTTCTGAGCAATCTCATCCGCAACGGGATGGAGGCAATGGAAGGTGTTTCCGGCGACAAGATGATCAAGGTAGCCGCGCGACGGGTCGAATGGGAGCTACAAATCGAAGTCAACGATAGCGGTCCCGGAATTCAGGATCTCGATCGGATATTCCAGCCATTCTTCACGACCAAAAATTCCGGAATGGGGATGGGGCTTGCCATTTGCCGTTCGATTGTCGAGTCCCACGGGGGCAAGTTGTGGGCCGAGAACAACGAGCCTCGCGGAGCGCGCGTTGTTTTTACGTTACCGACAGAAATGAAGGCGTCGCTCCCATGACCAAAAGCGATCATATTGTCTTCGTCGTTGACGACGACGTCAGAATCCGGGAAGCGCTGGTAGAATTACTGGAATCTCACGGCATCGCCGCCCTGACATTTGGATCGGCGGGTGACTACGTCGACGCCGATAAACCGGACGTTCCGGCCTGCCTGATTCTTGACGTCGAACTGCCCGACATCAATGGGCTCGATCTTCAAGGACAGATCGCGGAAAGTGATCACCCGCCGATCGTATTCATCACGGGTCATGGCGACATTCCGTCTTCGGTGCGCGCTATCAAACGCGGCGCGCTTGATTTTCTGACAAAGCCTTTCAGCGATGCCGATGTTATGTCCGCAGTCAATGCCGCGATTGCCCAGGATCGCGCTGACCGGGAGGGTCGGGCCGATCTGTCGATTCTACGACGACGCTACGATAGCCTTACAATAAGAGAACGCGAGGTTCTGCCTCTCGTGGTCGGCGGATTCCTCAACAAGCAGTCTGCCGCCAAGCTCGGTATCAGCGAAGTGACCCTGCAGGTTCATAGAAGGAATGTCATGCAGAAGATGGCGGCAACGTCGCTTGCAGACCTGGTACGTATTGCAGAGCGGCTGGGAATCCCGGTGACCGTACGCCGTTCCGGAGGTAGTAGATCGTGAAAACAACGAGATCCGTTGTGGCTGTGGTGGACGACGATCCGAGGTTACTTGAGTCGCTGGAAGATCTCCTCGAGTCTGCTGGTTATCGCGCGCGTTGTTTCTCGTCGGCACACGCAATGCTGAACGATGGGCTATCCGACGTCGACGCTTTGATCACCGATATTGGGTTGCCCGGGATCGATGGCTTCGAGCTTCGTAATCAGGTGCGTAGCGTTCGTCCGGACCTGCCTGTGTTTCTCATTACCGGGCGCCACGAAATCGTGGACCAGAGCCGCGCTCAGGGCATTAGCGGATTTTTCCGGAAGCCTTTTGACGGCCAGTTGTTGCTAGCAGCCGTCACCGAGGCCTTGCATAACGCTGAGAGGGGAAGGGATCATGACAGCTGATCGGCTGCTTCACTCGAAATCGCTCTCGCACTCGCCAAGCCAGGGAGACGCGGAGCAACCCTTGGTGATTATCGTCGATGACGATACCTCGGTGAGGGAAGCCCTGTCGGACTTGGTCGCGTCGGCAGGGTTCGCCTCGGTGAGCTTCGCCTCGACTGGGGAATTGCTGGAATCCGATTTACTCGATCGGCCGGGTTGCCTGATTCTCGATGTGCGAATGCCGGGAACAAGCGGTCTCGATCTACAGAACCATCTCGCCCAAGCCGGAAATCCGAAACCGATCATTTTCCTGACTGGCCATGGCGATATTCCGATGACGGTGCAAGCAATGAAAGCTGGAGCTGTTGATTTCCTGACCAAGCCCGTGCGGGATCAGACGCTTCTGGATGCTGTGGTTTCTGGCATTGCGGCCGACGCTATTCGGCGCCGTAAGAATAGCACGATGAAATGTAATGTTCAGCGTTTTGAGACGTTGACGAAACGCGAGCGAGACGTTCTCTATGCCGTAGCAAACGGGCGACTTAACAAACAGATCGCCTTTGATCTTGGCATTAGTGAAGTGACTGTGAAGATGCATCGAAGCAACGCGATGCGCAAAATGGAGGCAAGATCGCTTGGTGATTTCGTTCGGATTTGGCAAACGCTTCCGGACTCAATGCGTGTGAACCAAAACACCGTTAATGGGTTCGATAATAGAAATATCATCGTAAACCAGTGAAGGAGCGCGGTGCTATGTGCGGAAACGCCCCAACAATGCCTTGGGGGTATCAAGCCAGATCGGCTCCACTGAAGCAACGCGAACCCCAAATTCGGATGGCGTCGTCCAAGCAAAATTCACCGATCTCACCGCTGGATCAATGATCACTGCCGTCAGGTTGCCTGTTGAATAGGCTTCGGTATCGACAGCGATGCGATTGGACGCAACGGTTGGTCGTCGAGACTCTGTGACCGTATGGCCGTGTACGACCACATGTGACAGCGGGGCATCATGCTCAAAGAAGGGTTCGCGGATCCATAAGCAATCTTTCCGCGCCTGATCGTTAATGGCTCGGTCCGGATTGATGCCCGCGTGGACGAAGGCAAAAGTGCCGTCGAGTTCGATCATTGAGGCTTGTCGGAATAGTTCGATATGGTGTTCGTATTCGCGAATAACAGCTTGTCGAGCGTAATGCAGGTCCGCTTCGTAGTCGTAATTGAAAATCGTTGGTAAGCCGCCATTGTTAAACCAAGCACGAACCACGGCCGGATCAGGGGTATCGCTCCCCAGTATCCGGAGAAACCAATCGTCATGATTGCCTAGGATAAGCTTCGATTTGGACCAGCGTTTTAAGGTCGATATGACCAACTCGATGCAATTTCTGCTTTCCGGACCTCGGTCGACAATATCGCCGAGAAAAATCACGCGAGGTTCTTGCTGTCGTCGTTCGGCGTCGGAGTCAATGAAAGCGAGCAAGGGCTCCAGCAGGTCATATCGGCCGTGAATGTCGCCAACGGCGTAGGTTAGCGTGGAAATATGCAATATGGTTTCCTCTTGTGAGGTGTCGTTTTGCGTGTTGGGATGACGTTTGACAGTTCTCAACTAGGGTTACTTGCCAATGTCGTTGCGGCATCTTTCCTATCGATTGTTCGTCTAGATTTCGCGACTTCCTCGCGAACAAATGTTTCTCACCCGTTCGCTATCCATTAACGGAAATGGCGACTTGTTGCGTCTCCGCTCGATGTTTCCGGATAGAAGAGTGATCGCAAGTGGGAGAGAAGCAGATGACGGTTTCGGAGCAGGAGCTGGCGCGTCGGCTGAAGGTTATGGCCGATCTTCGCGCGCGCGCGGATGAAAAGTTCAAAAAGATTGAAGAGGAGCGTCATCAACGTATAGCTGACGCCATCCACGCGAGTATTCGCGAAGCAGGTGAGGCGGTGCCCGTTGATGAAGCAATCGCAATGCTTGATTCATTTTTCGAGACTGGAAAGGTTCCCACCAAGGGCAGGCCTGATAACAAAAGTGCAAACGACGCGCCTTAGATTGGCGCCGCGCGCATCTTGGGGTGAGGGCGCTCCGTTTCTCAATGAGGTCAAAGAACTCGTGCTGCGGCTTGCCGAGTTCAAGGCCGAGCACGTCGGAAAATGTCTGGCGCCGGAATGAAGCCGCTGATGCTGTCTAAGTGCGCGTCTGCGCAATGGTTCGATGAGCATCTAGATTGGTCTCGCCGGGTGCCGTTGGGGCCGTCAATGCGCGAATCGCATGCGTGTGAGGTTGGTACGGCCCATGGCCGGTCACGCGCCAACTGGCTGCGAACCCCCTCCACATCACAGGTGATCCGGCGAAGACGGCAGGGATAACCCCTTGACGGGTCGTTGAATTTTGTTCGCATCTTGAATGTTCATGATTTGTTTTCATTTTCTTGTTTAGTTGTGTATGCTCTTTGTGTGATCAGAGCAGACGATGATGAAGCCTACTTTTTTCGAATTTTTCGCAGGGGGAGGGATGGCGCGCGCCGGTCTCGGCGCCGACTGGTCATGCCTTTTTGCGAATGACTTCGACCATAAGAAAGGTCTCACATATCAGGCCAACTGGGGAACTGGTGGAGAACTCAAGATCGGCGATATCAAGCTGATTAAAGCCGCCGATCTTCCTGGTCAGCCCGATCTGGCATGGGGATCGTTTCCTTGCCAGGACTTGTCGCTGGCGGGTGGCGGCGCTGGCCTCAAGGGCGAGCGGAGCGGTACATTTTATCCGTTCTGGGATGTGATGAAGGGCCTGATCGCGGCTAAACGCGCGCCTAAGATCATCGCTCTGGAGAATGTTTGCGGCACTTTAACGTCGCACGGCGGCAAGGACTTCCGCGCCATCTGCGATACGTTTGTGAAAGCAGGCTATCGCTATGGTGCGGTTGTGATCGACGCCGCGCTGTTCGTTCCACAGTCACGCTCTCGTCTGTTTGTTATAGGCGTTCACGCAGACGTGGAAATTCCGGAAGCCTTGTTGTCGCCAGGTCCGATTGACCCGTTTCACACGCGAGGTCTTCGTAATGCTTATGATGCGATCTCGACATCGGCGCGGAAATCCTGGCTTTGGTGGAATATCCCGACGCCAGCACGCAGGAACTCCACCTTCGCTGATCTGATCGAGGAAAAGCCCGCGAGCGTTGAGTGGCACACTGCGGCGGAAACCCGTCAACTGCTCGCGATGATGTCCGAGATCAACTTGGCGAAGGTGGAAGCTGCAAAGCGTGCGGGTCGACGCATGGTTGGAGGCATCTATAAGCGGACGCGTCATGATGACGACGGCGCAAAAGTCCAGCGGGCGGAGGTTCGTTTCGATGATGTCGCGGGTTGCCTGCGGACGCCTGCCGGAGGTTCGAGCCGCCAGGTCATTATTGTCGTCGACGGCAACAAGGTCCGCTCACGGCTGATTTCAGCACGGGAGACTGCGCGTCTTATGGGGTTGGACAACGATTACAAGCTGCCAAAGAATTATAACGAAGCCTATCACCTGACGGGTGATGGCGTCGTTGTCCCGGTTGTTCGCCACATCGCACACCACTTGTTCGAACCACTGCTCGGTGTTGAGCGGAAAGCTGAGTGGAAAGCGGCATGACCGTTATCCCTTGTCAGCAAAACAAGGGGTTGAAGGAGCAGATTGAGCGCTTCGCCGAAGTCTTGAAGACTGAAGCGCACCGATTGGGCGATCATGGGCTGGAGGAAAGAGATTTCTACAACTCCGGTCTTTTTCGGGGGGCGATCGAGCGCGTCCGGGGACAGTTTTCTGCCACGACGAGTTCCAAACGAGAATTTGTCCAGCACGTCCTCAATCACATGCAGGATCGCGGTTTCATCAGCGACTGGGATCGCACCGAAGGCGCAAATCGCAACGACTATCGAGTCCGACTGCCAAATAACCGGGTGGCGGTTATCGATTTGAAGGGCTGTCTCGACGGCAACAATACAAATATCTTCGAGAGGCCGTCTGACGCCGATGAATTCATAATCTGGAGTGTATGCACGAACATCGGTGCCAACCCGAGACGAAACGCCTGGTCAGGCATACACACGCGATTGAGCGCCGAAGTGATCGCTCGAAATCAGCGTGTCGATGGCGTCGTGATCTGGGACATGGTGTGTGGGACCCTCGGCAGGCCATGTCCCAAGCTCGCGGATGCTACAAGAATGACCGATATTGGTCCGTTCCGGACGCCGCCGCCCTGCATATATGTTTTCCCGTCTCATGTACCCAATCAAGCCAATCCGAGCGTCTTAGCGCGCCAGCTTGCCGATGTTGGGATGCTTGACGCGTTTCATCAGTGCTTCCTTGGCCAAGACAGCGAAGTCAATTTCGTTGATTTCGACATTGAGATGACGGGAAATGAGATACTTCGAAGGACTGCGATTCGTAGGGCGTCCGCAGTTCAGCAAGAATCGGAGATGACGCCCATCAGGCGGGTGTGAGGAAACTTGGCGGCACGTAATCCAGATAACGTGAATTTTCCTCCGTTCGAGACGGAAGATCTTCGCGAAAATCTCACGAAGTTTCTGGATGCGCCGTTCGATGATCCGTCCGGCGCTAAGCCTCGCGTGGGAAATTACCGATGGGGCGTTTACGCGTTTTCCGATTACGACGGTGAACCGATCTACGTTGGTCAGACTAACGAGATGCTTCGCACGCGGATTCGGCGACATCTGACGAACCAGCGGACGGACGCCGTCGCCATGTCCGTGTTGGACCCGTTCGAAGTGTTCGAGATCGAAGTCTGGCCGTTGCCGCAGTTTCAGGAAACAGGCGGAAAAGATGCTGCCGCAAAGGAGCATCTCAACGCGCTGGAGCGCCGGATTACTCAACAAGCAGTGGAGGGTTCGGAGTTTAAGGCGATCCTAAATGAAAAGGATCCACCAGGAGGGGACTTGGTCGTTGATATTCCGCCTTCATTCCGCGGTCGGATTGTTTCCGATCGTGTGCACGAATTGCGGTCGCATCCTGACTTTAGGATAGCCAGGCGCGCGCTGATCATCTCCCGTCTTGCGCAAGTGATTTCGGAGCGCAAAGTCCAGGGTGGTCTTCGTCGGGTGTTGGAAACCCAGGC
>JAFKKL010000304.1 GCA_017305595.1 Hyphomicrobiales bacterium
GTCGGCAATCCGACCGTTACGGTGCTGGAAAAACGAATGGCTTCCCTTGAGGGAGGCGAGGCCGCCATGGCGACGTCTTCGGGTATGGGAGCGCTCACTGCGGTGCTCTGGACACTGTTGAAGGCTGGCGACGAGATCGTCGCCGACAAGACGCTCTACGGCTGTACGTTCGCGCTCTTGCATCATCAACTCGAACGTTTCGGTATCAAGACGAGGTTCGTCGATCTGACTAATCCTGCCAACCTCTCGAACGTCCTGACATCGCGTTGTCGTATGGTGATCGCCGAGACGCCGTCGAACCCGAACATGCGTTTGGTCGATATCGCGGCCCTGGCCGACATCTGCCGCAGCAAAGGAGCGCTGCTGCTGATCGACAACACGTTCTGCACGCCGTATCTGCAAAAGCCGATCGCACTCGGCGCCGATATCGTCGTGCATTCGGCGACCAAGTATCTCGGCGGCCATGGCGATCTGCTCGCCGGAATCGTGGTCGCTCGGAAGGAACTCATCGACCAGTTTCGCTTCGTTGGCATCAAGGAGATGAACGGCGCCTGCATTTCGGCGTTCGACGCGTTTCTCGTCCTGCGTGGTCTGAAAACGTTGAGCCTTCGGATGGATCGGCACGGCAAGACGGCGCTGAGGCTCGCCCACGATCTGGCCGAGCATCCTGCCGTGGAGACCGTATATTTCCCCGGTCTTTCGTCGCATCCGCAGCATGACCTGGCGCGGTGCCAGATGAAGAATATGGGCGGCATGATCGCGCTTGAACTGAAGGGCGGACTTGGGGCCGGACGTGCCTTTATGGACAATGTCGTGCTGGCGACACGCGCGGTAAGTCTGGGCGATGCCGAAACACTCATCCAGCATCCTGCCAGCATGACGCACGCGACCTACTCTCCGGAAGAGCGGGCCGCGCATGGATTCACCGACGGCTTGATCCGGATTTCGGTCGGGCTGGAGGATTACGACGATCTGCGCGATGATCTGATCGGCTCGCTCGATCGGCTTGGATAAACAGGTCCGAGAAACTATTGGCTGAGAAAGGGAGGTGGAGCATGACTGAATTCGTATCGCCCGAGATCATGGCGGGCATGATTCCGTCCGGCATCAAACTCGGTCTGGTCCCGGACGGCTCCGGATCATGTCCCGGCATGGTCCGGCTTTTGATCGATCAAGGGATTCGCGATCTTCATGTGGTCTGCGCACCGATCGGCGGCATGCAAGTCGACATGTTGATTGGCGCGGGCGCTGTCGCGGTTCTTGAGACCAGCGCCGTCAGCCTCGGTGAGGCAGGAGGCGCACCTTGTTTCGGGCGCGCAGTTCGGAACGGCGACATCCGCCTCCTCGATGCGACATGCCCCGCGGTGTTCGCGGGTCTTACGGCGGCCGAGAAGGGCGTGCCGTTCATGCCCATTCGCGGCATCATCGGAAGCGATGTACTTGCGAACCGCACCGACTGGAAGGTGACGACCAATCCGTTCGACGACAGCGAGAAGATCGTGGTGGTTTCGGCCATTCAACCGGACATCACGTTGATCCATGCGCCGGAAGCCGATCGTTTCGGCAACGTTCGTCTCGGACGGCTCCGGGAGGTTATGTTGTTGGCACACGCGTCGAAGAAAACCTTCGTTACCGTCGAACGCCTCTCCGAGACCTCACTACTCGAGGACGAGAAACTGGCGGCCGCCGTCCTTCCGGCGATGTACGTTTCCGCCGTGGCGGAATTCAAGAACGCGGCCTGGCCGACCGGTCTCTACGCCGAATACGAAGTGGACGACCGCGAAGTTCAAGATTATGCGCAGGCCGCGCGCACGCCCGAGGGTTTCCAAGCCTATATGACCGGCACCCGGAGTGCGGCGTGATGACGTCCGAATGCACCAACCGCGAACTTCTCATCTACACAATTTCGCGCTTGCTGACCGGAGTACGTCACGTGGCCGTTGGGATGTCGTCGCCGATGCCAGCGGCTGGCGCGATGTTGCTGCGTGCGCTGAACAAGAAGCACAGCAAGGAAGATGTGCAGCTTTCGATCCTCGGATCGATCGCGCACAACGCCTTCACCAGCGGCGCCGAGGAGTTGTTCGACTGCGCGGCGCAGGGGCGGATCGACGCCTTTTTTCTTGGCGGGGGCCAGATCGATGGCAAGGGCAACGTCAACCTCGTGGGAGCAGGGGGCTATCCGAATTCCAAGGTTCGATGGCCGGGCTCTTACGGTTCGGCCTATCTCTACTTCCTGGTGCCGCGGGTGATCCTCTTTCGCGAGGAGCATAGTCCTCGCGTGCTGGTCGATCAGGTCGATTTCATCTCGGCTCCCGGCGTCAGTGAGGAAGGTGTCTATAGGCGAGGCGGACCTCACGCGCTGTTGACCAACGCCGCGCTGTTTTCCTTCCAGTCCGACGTTGGCCGATTTCGGCTGGAAAGCGTGCATCGTGGCCACAGTGCGCGGGACATCCAGGAAATGACCGGATTTTCGTTCGACAACGATCATTGCGAGGTCGAGACGCCGGAGCCGGACGCAGCGACGCTCGCGCTCATGCGAGGGCAAATCAGGACCGAACTGGCCGAGACTTATCCCTTGTTTGCAGCTTCTCTCCCGGACGCGGCCTGAACACCGTCTCGACCGGGAGGTTGTGGAATCGCGGTAACGTTCAGGCCGTCTCGCCGCTTTTGGGCGCGCTCGCACCACAGGGATGGCTGGTGCTCTTGGGAGCAGGAAAGGATTCGTTGCCAGTTTTCGCGGGACACCTTGTGGTGGGAGAGCGGAGCATATTGGGTTCGATAACGGGCACGCCCTTCGAGAATGAAAGAACGCTGGACTTCAGCGTGCTTGCGGACGTGCGTCCTCGTATTGAAACCATGCCGCTGGAAAGAGCGGCGGAGGCGGTTGCGCGAATGAGGTCCGGGCAAGCCAAGTTCAGAATGGTCTTGACGATGACGGAGGGACGCAATGCGCATCAATGACGACCCTGTGCCGTTCACGGCTCAAGCTTGACGCAGGAGTTCGCCCCGAAGACCGTTGGTATCTGTTCGGTTTCTCAAAACAAGCCGTGCTCCGATGCGCTCAAGCGCAAGGCGCGAGATCGACAGACCCAGCCCACTGCCTACGGCACTCTTGAACCGTCCACGGAAGAAGCGAGTGCCAATTTGAGGCATCTCGTTCTCGGGAATGCCGGGACCTTCATCCTCAACGACGATGTCGTTCGGTGACGAACCTATCGTCCATCGAACGTGGCCTCCGGAAGGCATGTGTTGGATCGCATTCTCATGCAGATTGCGAATAGCCAGTTCGAGGCATTCACGATTGGCCACCCACGTCAACGTCGCCAGTCGCTCATCGACTGAAACCGTGACAGCGTCGGGCTTTGCTGTGGCCCCGGCGATTTCGTCGATCAGATCGCCGATCACGATCGGCTCGGCACGTTGCTCCTCGCCCCGGGCATCGAGCCGCGAGATTGCGAGTAACTGACGAACCAACCGTGATGTCCGATCGACCGAAACGAGAATCTGCCGAAGGGCATGTTTCATGACCGCCGGATCGTCGGCTGCGATTGCGACCTGAGCCTGGGCTTTGAGGCCCGCCAGAGGCGTGCGCAGTTCGTGTGCTGCAAATGCCGTCAGATCGCGCTCGTGACGCCGGGTCAGTTCTACCTTGGCGAACAGCTGATTGAGTGCATCGGTAAGGGGCCGAACCTCGGATGGCGTCGCCGTCACGTTGACCGGACGCATATCGTCCGCCTTCCGGCGCGTGAGATCCTCCGCAATCCACGCCAAGGGGCGGAACCCACGATTTAGACTGAGCCAGATAAGGAGGCCGAGCAGGGGGACAATGAGCAGGGCAGGCCAAAGGAGGCCTTTGACCAGATCGCCAACGAGGCGTTCCCGAAGTCCGAGCCGGTCCCCGACGAGGACGCGAATCCCCTTGCTTGCGTCCTCTACGGCATAGACGCGCCAGGCCTCACCGTTGATCTCGTGATCGGAAAATCCCGATTTGCGATCGGTCAGAACACCCTCGGGAGCGCCGCTGGACTTGGCGATCAAACGTCCGTCGAGTGACCAAATCTGGCAGGAGAGTTGCCGTTCATAACCTGACAAGGTCGGGAGAGCTTTCGGATCCGTGTCGTCCGAAGATGAGCGGCCAAAGCCTTCCGCCAATGACGCAACCATGCGTGCGGCTTCCTGTAGTCGTGTATCGAGAACGTGCTCCAGTTCGCGCTGGCTGCTGATGTAGATCCAGGAGACTGCCGCAAGCCAGATCAGTCCGGTCGCACCGATCAGAATGAGGAACAGGCGGAGACGAAGTGACATCATCAGATGGCCCTCATCCGATAGCCGAGGCCGCGCACGGTCTCGATGGTTTCGCGGCCGATCTTGTTGCGCAGGTGATGGATGTGAACTTCCACGGCATTGCTTTCGACATCGTCGTCCCAGCCGTACAGTCTTTCCTCGAGTTCGCTTCTCGACCTGATCACCCCGGGACGTTCCATCAGCGCCACCAACACCGCAAATTCCCGTCGCGACAGTGGAACGGGCGATCCGTTGACCGTGACGGCAGCTTCAGCGGGATCGACGCGGATGGCGCCATGAACGAGGCAGGCATCGGTGCGCCCGCCGCTACGGCGCGTGATGGCGCGAAGACGCGCGGCGAGTTCATCCAGGTCGAACGGCTTGACGAGGTAGTCATCCGCCCCGGCGTCGAGGCCCGATACGCGGTCGGAAATTTCGTCGCGCGCGGTCAGGAGCAAGACGGGAATCGTCTCCTTGCCTGCTCGTATTTCACGAAGCACGTCGATGCCACTGCCGTCGGGCAACATGATGTCGAGGACAATTGCGGAAAAACGCGTGGTGCTCACCGCTGCAAGTGCGTCCGCACAGGTTCCCACACAGTCCACAATAGCGCCGCCGAGCATCAGGCCGACGCGTACGGCGTCCGCAATGACCGGATCGTCCTCGACAACAAGAATTCGCATCAAATGGCCTCCGGAGTGACAGTCGACGGCCAGGCTTAAGGCTGCCTTAAGGTTGGAGATGAGGTTGGGCGGCAGATTCATTGGAAGATTCGCCGAGCCATGCTCCCTCGATTGTTGTCTGCCACGCTGTTCTCGATCTTGCTCGGGTTGATCGCTCCGGTGCAAGCCGTCGCCTCGGAGACGGGAAGCCCGCCGTTTACGTTGAATGCCGGGCGTGGGGACGATGGAAGCCTGCGCCTGACATGGAATATTGGCGAGGGCAACTATCTCTACCGTGACAAGATCAAGGTTGTCGCGTCGAGTATGGATATTCCGGTCTCGACTCCACCGGGAGAAATCAAGGACGACGTCAATTTCGGTTCGGTCGAAGTGTATCACCGGACGCTTCAGGCCACGATCAAAGGGAGCGCACTCAAAGGAGCCGACGAGGCTTTCGTAACGTTTCAGGGGTGCTCGGAACGCGGCATTTGCTTTCCGCCCATGACGAGGATCGTTGATCTTGCCACTTTGCAGATGAGGGCAGGGAGTAATGCCGCCAAGCCAATGGGGGTTGAGCCCGCCTTTACAGCCTGGAAACCATCCCTTCCGAGCGAGCCTGTGGCATCACAATCGTCGGGCTTTCCGGAATTTTCCGGTCTGCCTGCGGGCTGGGGGATGCTGGTCATCAGCTTCCTCGGCTTAGGCTTGCTGCTCGCTTTCACGCCGTGTGTTTTGCCGATGGTGCCGATCCTCGCTGGCATCTTGGCGCGGTCCCGGGAACCTCTTTCTGCGATCCGGGGCTTTGCCTTGTCGACGACCTACGCCATCGCCATGGCGCTGGCGTACGCCGTACTTGGCGTGGTGGCGGCCTGGTCCGGGCAAAACCTCCAGATCGCCCTGCAGACACCATACGCCCTCGGGTTCATGGCGATGGTCTATGTGGCGCTCGCCTTGTCGAGTTTTGGACTTTTCGAACTGCGGATACCGACCTTCGCGCTGAATGGAGCGTTGAATGCTCCGCGCGGTACGATCGGGGCATTCGCGGGAGCTGCGACGCTTGGATTTACATCCGCTCTCATCGTTGGCCCATGCGTCACCCCACCTCTTGCCGCGGCACTTTTGTATGTCGGCCAGACCGGCGACATTGCCCGAGGCGCTACCGCACTCTTTGCGCTTGGATTGGGAATGGGGCTCCCGCTCATTCTCGCAGGGACCTTTGGCTCGAGTATCCTGCCGCGCTCGGGTGCCTGGTTGTTGGCCAGCCGCCAATTGTTCGGGGTCCTGTTTCTTGGCGTGGCGGCCCTTCTCATCGGTCGCATCGTGCCACCGGCTATCTCTCTGGCGATCTGGGCAGCGCTCCTCATTGGGACAGGGGTTTTTCTTGGAGCATTCGACCCGTTGCGACAACGCGCAGGTGCCGTTGTCCGTCTGAGAAAGACGGGTGGCATCTTGGCCGCGATCTACGGCGTGGCGCTCCTGGTCGGCGCCGCAGCGGGAGCGAACGATC
>JAFKKL010000305.1 GCA_017305595.1 Hyphomicrobiales bacterium
GGCAGCGGCGCGCTGAGATGCTTGATGTAATCGCCGAGTTCGCGGCCATCGAACGGACGCGTCACCATCGAGCGCCCGCCTTGCGTGCCGCCCGGCGCTTCCGCGTGATAGTCGGGGAAGGTCAGCGGCATATCGAAGCGCAGCGCAGTCTGCGTGGTGAAGAAATCCACCGCCTCGGGGCCGGCCGACAGAAACGCATCGACGCGCGCGGCGTCGAAGTTGTTACCGGCTTCGTGGCGCAGGTAGGTGCGGGCGGCGTCCGGGGTCTCATTGATGCCCCAGGCGCGCGCCAGCGAGGTGCCGGGAATCCACAGCCAGCCGCCGGAGCGGGCGGTGGTGCCGCCGAAGCGCGGCTCCTTTTCGACGATCAGGACTTTGAGGCCGCGATGCGCGGCGGTGACCGCCGCCGACAGGCCGGCGGCGCCGGAGCCGACCACCAGCACGTCGCAATCGTAAGTGTTTGCCTCATGAGTCCCGTTCGCCATCGTCATCACCTTACTTCTTGAGCAGCGGGCACTTGGATTCCGAGACCGGGCGATAGGCATCTTCGCCCTTGATGGTCTTGACGATCTCCAGATAGTCCCACGGCTCCTTGGATTCCGACGGCTTCTTCACGCGCGCCAGATACATGTCGCGGATAACGCGGCCGTCCGCGCGCAGCTTGCCGCCGTGAACGAAGGTGTCCTCGATCGGCAGTTCGCGCATCTTGGCCATCACCTTGGCCGGATCGTCGGTGCCGGCGGCCTTGATCGCCTTGAGATAGTGCAGCACCGAGCCATAGACGCCGGTGTGGATCATGGTCGGCATCACGTTGGTCTTGGCAAAGAACTTCTTCGACCAGGCGCGGGTCTTGTCGTCCATGTTCCAGTAGGACGCGGTGGTCATGTAGGTGCCTTGCGCACCCTGAAGGCCGATGGCGTGGACGTCGGTATCGAACATCAACAGGCCGACCAGCTTCTGCCCGCCCTGCACGAGGCCGAATTCACCAGCCTGCTTGATGGCGTTGTCGGTGTCCTGACCGGCATTGGCGAAGGCAACGACGTTGGCTTTCGAGCTTTGCGCTTGCAGAATGAAGGACGAGAAGTCCGCGGTGTTGGTCGGATGCTTCACGCCACCGACAATGGTGCCGCCGAGCAGCTTGATGAAGTGGGCGGCGTCTTTTTCGAGCGCGTGGCCGAAGGCATAGTCGGCGGTGACGAAGAACCACGACTTGCCGCCTTCTGCGAGCACGGCAGAGGCCGTCACCTTCGATAGCGCGTAGGTGTCGTAGGCGAAATGCACGGTATTCGGGCTGCACAATTCGTTGGTCAGCGAACTCGCGCCGGGGCCGGACAATAGCGCGATCTTGTTGCGCTCCTTGGCCATGTTGTGGACCGCAATGGCGATACCGGAATTCGGAATATCCGCCACGGCGTCGACTTTGCCGTTATCGAACCACTCGCGCGCGATCTGAACGCCGACGTCGGTTTTCATCTGATGGTCGGCACTGACGATCTCGATCTTCTTGCCGAGGACGGTGGGGCCGAATTCCTCCACCGCCATCTGCGCGGCGAGCACGGAACCCGGACCGCTGTTGTCGCGTCCCCAACTGGACAGGTCTGTCAGGACGCCGATGCGGACGACATCGTCCGAGATTTGCGCTGATGCCGTCGTCGTCATTGCGGCGAGTAAGGCGCAGATCAGCAAAGGCTTCTTCATATGTTCACTCCCCATGGTTGTCCGCTCTGGTGGCGGCCGAATGGTGCATCAGCCCATACCGGTTTATTTCGGTCAAGTTTGATAATGACGAAATCATTTGTCAATATGAAATTAACGAAGCAATGTTCTCGGAATGATCTGCGATTGGACGACTAGCGCCGGTTCCGTCAGGACGAATAGCTGCGTTGTTTGTTTAGCGGGACAACACCGGGAGTACGGTTCGGTGATTCGAAATGATTACTTAACGCGATCGCGTATGCGGTTGTATGGCACCGATACTTGCAATCGAAGTGATCATCTCATCGCAGCTTGGTGATCACGTCGCACCGTCATTTCATTTATACAAAATGAATCACATCGATCGTGTGAGTTGCAGTTGCGGTGATGTGTGCTAGTTGTGCGTTCCCGGCATTTGCATCCCGACGTGTGGGGTCAATCGCAAAAGTTGGAAACAGAGAACCACGAGCAAGCAGATGCTGCTGGTGGAGTTTCGGATTTGATACGCGCCTGACGAACCCGCTTCACGCCGGGCCGTGATATCCGATCTGCTCCGCCCTCGGCACGCTTGTCTAGACAAGGAGAAATCAGTGGCTCGCAAAGCTAAGACAGTCGCGCGGAAAACCAAGGCGGCGAAAGCAACGAAGAAGAAGACGGTGAAGAAAACGGCGCCAAAGGCCAAGAAAATCGCGCGCCGTCCGTATTCGAAGGCGGATATCAAGGAACTGCGCGCGCATTCCAAGGCGCGCACGCCGGTCGAGAAAATTGCGAAGCTGACCAAGCGGACTGTCGGCTCGCTGCGCCAGAAGGCCATGAAGCTCGGCATCGGTCTCGGCCATCAGCGCTGAGGGCCGAGTTGGGGGTTCGCTATCCGGCAATTCCGTTTTGCATGCGAATTCTCAGTACGAAAAACGTCGTCCCCGCGCAGGCGGGGACCCATAACCCCTGAACTTCGTTGTAATCAAAGAAGCAACAACAAACGCTCTTTTCTAATCATCAACGACACGGCGTATGGGTCCCACCTTCGCGGGGACGACGCTGTGAGAGGGGAAGTGTTGAGGTCGTCTGCGACGTAGTATCCACGGCGCTTGATCTGCGCCCGCGGCGCGCTATATCAAAATCCTCCCGTCCTATTTGAATGAGCGAGCCAGGATTTTGGTGATGTCGACGATTGATTCCAGCAGCGAAGCCCAACCGTTTCAGGCCGAAGTCGCCGAACTTTTGCAGCTCATGGTGCATTCGGTCTATTCCGAGACCGATATCTTCCTGCGTGAACTGATCTCCAACGGCTCCGATGCCTGCGACAAGCTGCGTTATGAGGCGATCGCGAAACCCGAATTGATGGAGGCGGGCGGTCCGCTTGCGATCCGCATCGTTCCCGACAAGGCGGCGAATACGCTGTCGGTGATCGACAGCGGCCTCGGCATGGATCGCCAGGAACTGATCGACAATCTCGGCACCATCGCGCGCTCGGGCACCAAGTCGTTCGTCGCGCGGCTGAAAGAGGCGAAGGACGGCGCCAGCCTGATCGGCCAGTTCGGCGTTGGTTTCTACGCGGCATTCATGGTGGCGGAACGGGTCGTGGTTACCAGCCGTCGCGCCGGCACTAACGAGGCATGGGTGTGGTCCTCGTCGGGTGGCAGCGGCTTCACCGTGACGCTGGGCACCGCGGAAGATGTCGAGCGCGTCTCGCGCGGCACAGAGATCGTGCTGCATCTCAAACCCGAGGCAAAGGACTATCTCGAACCCACGCGGATCGAGCGCATCGTCCATGCCTATTCCGACAACATCCAGTTTCCGATCGAACTGGTGGGCGACAACGGCGAAGCGAAGCAGATCAACTCGGCCAGCGCGCTGTGGCAACGTCCGAAATCCGAACTGAAGCCGGAAGACTACGCAGCGGCGTATAAATCCATCGCGGGCGCGTTGGACGAGCCGGCGATGACGCTGCACTACCGCGCCGAGGGCCGGCAGGCATATGCCGTGCTGTTGTTCGCACCGTCGTCGAAACCGTTCGACCTGTTCGAACCGTCGCGCAAGGGGCGGGTGAAGCTCTATGTGCGGCGGGTGTTCATCACCGACGATGCGGACCTGTTGCCGCCCTATTTGCGCTTCATCCGTGGCGTGGTCGACAGCGAAGACCTGCCGCTCAACATTTCGCGCGAGATGTTGCAGAACAATCCGCAACTCGCGCAGATCCGCAAGGCGGTGACCGGCCGCGTCATCTCCGAACTCGAGACGCTGAGCGAGAAGGAGCCGGAGCAGTTCGACAAGATCTGGGACGCGTTCGGCCCGGTCATCAAGGAAGGCCTTTACGAGGACTTCGAGCGTCGCGAAAAGCTGCTGGCGCTGGCGCGCTTCACCACCACAGCGGGTGATCGCCGATCTTTGAAACAATACCTCGCCGATCTCAAGCCGAACCAGACCGAGATATATTTCCTCGTTGGCGACAGCATCGAACGGCTGAAATCCAACCCGATGCTGGAGGCCGCCTCTGCGCGCGGCATCGAGGTGCTGCTGCTCACCGATCCGGTCGATGCATTCTGGACCTCGGCGCAACTCGATTTCGAAGGCAAGCCGCTGAAGTCGCTGAGCCAGGGCGATATCGATTTCGATCTGATCCCGCTGCTCGACGACAAAGACAACACGAAGGACGACACGGCCGTGGATGAAGCCGCCGCCGTCGCCGCGATCAAGGCGAGCCTCGGCGATCGCGTCGCCGACGTGAAGGTGTCGCGCCGCCTCACCACCAGCGCGTCATGCATCGTCGCCGGCAGTTTTGGCCCCGATCGTGAACTGGAGCGGCTGCTGGCGCAGCAGCAGCGTGGCGGCCGGACTAAGCCGATCCTCGAGATCAATCCGCGTCATCCGCTGGTAGTGGCCGTGACCGCGACCGACGACACCGTGCGGCGCGACGACCTCTCGTTGTTGTTGCTGGAGCAGGCGCAAATCCTTGAGGGCGAGTTGCCGGAAGACCCGGCGGCCTTCACCGCGCGGCTCAACCGCCTGGTGCTGCAAGCAACATAACGCTGTCCGCATCAGCCGAAAGGCGCAAGATCGCACGCTTGCAACGCGCGCGGTGCGGGCGTTCAATCGAACCGCTAGGCGCAGCGTCCGGGTTGCTGCGATGACGGAGCCGTCATTCGTGTGGCGGCGATTGCATCTCGTATCTCGGTCTGCGCGATTTTGCGGATCAGGAGAACGAGAATGTCGGACGGATTATATCCCGCAGCCACGCGCGAACTGGCCGAGAAGCGGCGGTCGCTTGCACCCGAAGCCGAGGCGGCGTTTCAGGCCTTCAGCCAGAAGGTGTTCGCCGAAGGCGCGTTGCCGGTGAAGATCAAGCAACTGATCGCGGTGGCGGTCGCGCATACCACGCAATGCCCTTACTGCATTTCCGGCCACACCAAGGCGGCGCTGCGTCACGGCGCGTCGCAGGAAGAACTGATGGAAGCGATCTGGGTCGCTGCCGAAATGCGTGCCGGCGGCGCCTACGCCCATTCGTTGCTGGCGATCACTGAAATGGAGAAGATGGCGGCGAAAAGCGGGTAGGCTTGCCGGCTTGACAGGGCGTGCCCGCGGTCGGCTATACATAAATTCGCGTTCGGCAGCGATGCCATAGCGAAAAGATGGATGGCCATGGACCTGCGCCAACTCCGCTACTTTATGGCGATCGTCGAGCAGGGCTCGTTTTCCCGCGCGGCGGAGATGCTCAGTGTCGCGCAGCCGGCGCTGAGCCTGCATGTGCGCCACATGGAGGCGGAACTCGGCACGCCGCTGCTTGTGCGCAGTCCGCAAGGCGTGGTCGCGACCGAAGCGGGGCAGATCCTGCTGCGTAACGCCCGCATCATCACCGATCAATTCGCTATCGCGCAGCACGAGATCAAGGGCCACGAGGCGGAGCCGGTCGGCGAGGTCCGTCTCGGCCTGCCGGGCACCATCAGCCAGTTTCTGTCGGTGCCGCTGATCGTCGAGGCGCGTCGGCTCTATCCCAAGGTCAAGCTGCGGATCGCCGAAGCGATGAGCGGCTTCGTGCTGGAATGGATGCGCGAGGCGCGGATCGATCTTGCCGTGCTTTATGGACCGGCTCCGGATCGTTCGCTGGTGTCGTCGCCGTTGTTGACCGAAGATCTGTGGCTGCTCGGCCCCGCCGCTCCGATGGAGGGCGTCAAGGCGCCGCCGTCGGAGAGTTGTACATACAAGCGCGCGGCGGCGTTGCCGTTAATCCTGCCCAGCAGCCATCACGGGCTGCGCGCGCTGCTGGAAAAGGAAGCTGCGAGCCATTCGTTGTCGCTCAACACCGTAATCGAGGCGGACTCCTACACGAACATCAAAGGGCTGGTCAGCGTCGGGCTTGGCTATTCGATCCTGCCGTTTCATTCGATCGCGCAGGAGGTCGAGGGCGGCACCTTGCGCGCGTGGCGGGTGACGAAGCCGGCGCTGCGGCGCGACGTTCATCTGGTGCATTCCGTGGCGCGGCCGCTGACGCACGCCGCCACCAAGATCGAGGCGCTGTGCCGTGCCACCTTGCTCGATCTCGCCGCCACCGGCCGCTGGCAAGGCGCGCGGGCGTTAAAGGGGGCGTAAAGGAAACGCTCTGGTGCTACTTGGCCCCTTCACCCGCCGCCCATAACGCCTTGAGGCCATCGCTATAGGTCGGTTAAGCGAGATCAACGTTCAGGTCGCGTTTCAGTCGCGCATT
>JAFKKL010000306.1 GCA_017305595.1 Hyphomicrobiales bacterium
CTCGAATTCATCAAGACAACGATCGGGCCGCGCACGCCGCTGCACGCCGTCACCGACGACATGGTCTCGCGCCTGGTCGAGGCGCGCCGCCGTTGCCGGGTCCGCGCCGGCCGCGTCACAGAGCCAAACGGCAAGATCACGCAGCTCTGGCGGCCGATATCGAACCGCCGCGTGAACTACACCACCATCAGCCTACTCAGCCGCGTGATGCACCGCGCGCGCGACAACTGGAACGCGACGATCATCCGCGAACCGAAGTGGAAAAAACACTGGCTGAAGGAAACCAAGCGGGCGGTGCGTGAGATCACACCGGCAGAGGAACGCCGGCTCGACGCGGTCGAAAGCGCCGACTACGTCGCGCTGCGGCGCTTCGCCATCATCACCGGCCTGCGCCGCCGCAACCTGATTCTCACGTGGTCGCAGGTGGATTTTGACGAGGCCGTGGTGCGCGTCGTTACCAAGGGCGGCGTGCCGCGGGTATTGCCGTTGAGCAAGGAAGCCTACGCCATCCTGTGGTCGCGGCGCGGCCATCATCCGGAGTTCGTATTCACCTTCGTGGCCCAGCGCACGCGGAAGTGCCCCAAGACGAAGGATCCGAAAACCGGCGAGCCGTTCCAGTTCGTCAAAGGCCAGCGCTACCCGATCACCTATTACGGCATGGGCTCAAACAAGCGGAGCTGGAAAAAGAAGGCCGGCGTCGACGCCCGGATCCACGACATGCGGCACACGACAGGATCCCGCACGTTGCGGGCGACCGGCAACCTGCGCAGCACCCAAGTGTTGCTCGGCCACACCGACGTAGCGATCACCGCGAAATTTTACACTCACGTCCTGCTCGAGGACGTCCGGGCGGCGATGGAAACAACGGCCGCCGCAACACCGCAGCCAAAGCCCGCCGAGAAGCGCGCCGCCGAGAACGACGACTGATGCGCGAGCGCCGCGAAAACGCACGTGTGGGCCGCGCTGGCGATCTGTGGGGCCATCCGGACCGGCACGAACGCGCGGTCGTCGACGACGGCAACGGCCTCAGAATCCCGAAGTATTCACCGAAGCCGCCAGCCCGCTCCGCATAAGCCTTTGTACTGTCGAACAATCCGCCGCCGCGAGTGGCAGTTTTCTACTCCGCGGGTTGCAGGTTCGAATCCTGCTGGGATCGCCATCCGGCGCGACTGCCGCGAGGAACCGCCGCTGCGGCGCGCGTTGTCCCGGCATGGCCGCATAATCCAAAAAACCGTGAAATTAACAGGCAATCCAAGCCGGATCAGCACATTTCGCCGGCGAGGCCGCACGACAAGCCGGAATTGACCGACAAGCCGAAGACACCCGGCGGCGTACTCCCCGACGAGGATCAGCCGTCGGTCGAAGGCCCGACCGGCTAAGCACCTTTTGAACGTGCCCCGGACGCAGGTTGTCACACGTCTCAGCTGCCATGGTCGCGTGGCAGCCTTTGCCGCGTCGACAATCTCCTAGTGACGAACGCCCTCGCGATCGAACAAGGCCATCAGCGTGCCGCTCATGGTGGCCACCAGTTTCCGCTGCCCATCCTCTATCGCATAGGCCTGCGCATCGCAGACGGTGATGGTGCGGCCGGGTTTGACCACCTGCGCATGGAAGACGAAATGTTCGCCGCGCGCCGGCGCAAGCAGATTGGTCTTGAATTCGACGGTGAGCACCGCCGCATCCGCCGGCATCAGCGAGAACGCCGCATATCCACATGCCGAATCCAGCGCGGTGGTGATGATGCCGGCATGGGTGAAACCATGCTGCTGGGTATAGGCTTCAACATACGGCATCCGCAGTTCGATCTCTCCCGCGGTCAATGCCGCGATCTCGATGCCGAGCGTCGCCATCGCGGTCTGCCGTTCGAAACTCGCGCGCACGCGGGTGTCGAAGTCCGGGTCCTTGGGAACGAAATGCGTCATCGCGCGGCTGCCTTCGGTTCATGCGTCAGTCTCGGTGACGAGCAGCCGTAGTCGTTTGCGCACATCATCGTCTTGGAAAAATCGGACAGCGGAGCCGGCCATCCGCAATCGCGCGCGCGCGCGAAACCGCCCGGGAGACACCCCGGCGTGCCGCACCACGTTCGCGGTCAGATGCGCCTGATCTGAATAACCGGATCTGGCAGCGATCTCGGCAAGGCTATCGTCGCCCTCCGCAATGTCCGCCAGCGCGGCGCTGAATCGGCGCACCGTGGCAAAGCGCTTCGGGGCGAGACCCGTGCGATCGCGGACGCGCCGCTGCAAGGTGCGCGGCGCGATATCCATCGTCGCCGCGACATCGCGGATTCTCATGCCCGGATGCTGCGTGATTGCCGGCAGGGCTTCTCCGGACGCTCGTCGCGCAGCGGCCGTGTCGCGCCCGGTGGGCGCCAATTGAGATGACAGACGATCGACCCACGCGTCCAGCGCCGTGACGACAGTGTCGAGCAATCCGTCGGCTTCGAAACTCGCACCGAAGGCGTTCGCCAATGTCTTCAGTACATCAACCGAAGGTGCCGGCTGGAGCGGCTGGCAGCGAACGCCGATCAGCCAGCCGTGCAGGCCGGCATGCCGCCGGCGGCGACCGAAGCGCGGCGGAAGATGAACCGCCTTCCATCGCGGCGCGCCTTCAGGCATCGCCCCTTGGCCGGACGGCGAACGTCCGAGTAGCCCGATCTCCGAGAACGGCGACGCGAACAGATTCTGATCGATCCCCGCCAGCCGTCCGCAATCCCGCAGAATGAAAAGATGATCGACGAACGAGGCATGACGTTCGAGCGGGAGCAATTCGGCATAGACGGGGAAACGCGTCGGCATTTCAATTCATCGGCGAGTGCATACGGCCGGACTGTACGAGTATGGCGAGCCTTTGTGAACCAAGCCTCGACACCCCCAACTGCAACCTGGCGCTGCCCCGATGGCTCAATCACCGCCACGACCGCTCCGCGACCAAGTGCGGCACCGCGCAAATCACCCTCGACAATCCCGGCATTCCCTGTTGAATGGATTCTCTCGCCTGCAACCATCAACAAGCCATTCCGGAGTGAAACACGATGTTTTCCCACGTCATGATCGGCACCAACGACCTGGATCGGGCCAAGACGTTTTATGACAAGCTGCTCGGCACGCTGGGCGTCCCGCCGGCGGTGGTTGATCGGCATCGGATTTTCTACCGCACCAAAACCGGCACCTTCGCGGTCTCCAAGCCCATCGACGGCGAACCGGCAACCCACGCCAATGGCGGCACCATCGGCTTCCTGGCGAAGTCGCAGGAAGAGGCCGACGCATGGCACGCCACCGGGATCGCGAACGGAGCCACCACCTGCGAGGACCCGCCGGGCGTGCGCGACAACGGTGCTGTAAAGCTCTACCTCGCTTATCTGCGCGATCCGGACGGCAACAAGATTTGCGTCCTGCATCGCGTCCCCTGATACCGGGATCCATCGTATTTAAACAAAGTTCGAGGGGGCCCCGGTGCAATGGGTCCCCTCATTGCTGTATGGAACAAAATCGGCGCGAGGCAGTGGACCTGAGCGCCGTCTCTCGCGTAGAGAGGGGCAACCAAAACTCCCGTTCCGGGGATGGCCGGTCCGCGCGCCATCTTCTCTGTCCCATTCCAAAGGTTATCGATGAGTCGATTCAAAGAACCCAGCTTTGCCGATCGTCAGAAGGCGGCACAGCAAGCCAAGAAGGATATTTTGAATAAGTTCCGCGCGCAGCCCGGACTTGACGATCCGGCTGTCAAGCAGCGCCAGGCCGAACGCGCCACGCAGGCCGCCGCCCGCGCCGAGAGCAAGCGGCTGCGCGAGATCGCCAAGGCCGAGGAAGCGGCACGTCAGGCCGAAGCCGCACGGCTTGCCGCCGAGCAACTCGAACGTGAGAAGGCGGAAGCCGCCGCGCGCGAGGCCGAACTCGAGGCGGAGCGCAAAGCTGCTCGCGACGCGCGCTATGCAGCGCGCAAGGCGCGAGGCAAGAAGAAATAATCGCGGAGATCGGACGCGATGCCGCTAGCGAGTTGCGGCATCGTTATCGATCATGCGCAGCTATTTCTTCATCTCATCCTTTTTCATCATGTTGTCGTGTTTCATGCCGTCCTTGGACATCTTGTCCTTGGACATGTTGTCTTTTGACATCTTGTCCTTCGACATCGTCGTGGTCTTCATGCCGCTATCCTTGCTCATCTTGTCCTGCGCCAAGGCGGGGCTAAGCGTCAGGCCGAGGGCGATGACGGAAACGGCAGACGCAACGCGGATGCGTGAAATCATGACAATGTCCTCCTGTTGAAACGCCGCATGAAGCGGCCGCAACAGGAGCTACGCAGAGAAATCCGGATTGTTACGCCGGAACTCAGACTTTGATTTGGGCCTTGGCGGCCTTGCTCCGCTTGGCGTTGAGTGCCGACGCCACACGGCTGACCGGCGGACGGCCCAGCAACACGCTCATCTGATTGGTCGCGGCAAGCAGCTTGTCCATGTCGACGCCCGTCGCGATGCCCATGCCTTCCAGCATGTAGACGACATCTTCAGTCGCGACGTTGCCGGTCGCGCCGGGTGCGTAGGGACAGCCGCCGAGACCGCCCGCGGCGGAATCGATCACGAACACGCCCTCCTCCATGCCGGCATAGAGATTGGCGAGCGCCTGTCCGTAGGTGTCGTGGAAATGCATCGCCAGCTTTGCCATCGGCACATCGCCGCCGACCGCGCGCAGCATCGCTCTCGCTTTCGCCGGCGTACCGACACCGATGGTGTCGCCAAGCGAGATTTCGTAGCAGCCGAGATTCCACAGCGTTTCTGCAACACTCACGACGGCGGCGGGCTTCACCTCGCCGTCGAACGGACAGCCGAGCACGCAGGACACGTAGCCGCGCACCTTGATGCCGTCGGCTTTGGCGCGCGCCAGCACCGGCTTGAAGCGTTCGATGGATTCCGCGATCGAACAGTTGATGTTGGCGCGCGAAAATCCTTCCGAGGCGGAGGCGAACACCGAGACGACTTTCGCACCGGCGGCAATCGCGGCCTCGTAGCCCTTTTCGTTCGGCACCAGAACGTGAAACTCGCCATCGAGATGGCCGACCGCGCGCAGCACCTGATCGGAGCCGACCATCTGCGGAATTGCCTTCGGCGACACGAACGCGCCGACCTCGCAGGTGGTCAGGCCCGCCGCGACCAGCGCTTCGACGAAGGCAATGCGCGCCTCGACGCTGACCGACACCTTTTCGTTTTGCAGACCGTCGCGCGGCCCCATCTCGACGATCTGAATCCGATCGCTCATGCGGTCTATGTCTCCGTCGGCTCGATCTCAGCGAGTTCGACACCTTCCTGCACGATGTCGCCGACCTTGCAGTTGATGCGCTTCACCACACCGGCGAACGGCGCGCGCAAAGTCTGCTCCATCTTCATCACTTCCAGCGTGAGGATCGGCGCGCCCTTCTCCAGCGTCTCGCCTTCCTTCGCCAGCAGCGCCACCACGGTGCCGGGCAACGGTGCGACGATACGATCCTCGCCGACATGCTCGTCGTCGCCACCGCTGAACGGATCGGCCCATGTAAATTCGAACCGTCCATTGCGCGTGCGCACATAGACATCGCGTCCATCGAGTACCGCGACGGCATGGCTGCGCGCGCCGTCGAGCGAGACCGCGAACACGTTGTCGCCCTCGGCGTTGAAAGCGAAATCGATCTGGTGGCCGTCGATCTCCAGCGCCGACGCGCCACCGCCATAGCGGCGCGCGATGGTCAGTTCAGTGCCCGGCCCTTGCTTGAAGGTGAACACGCGATGCCGCTGGCCGACCGGCATCCAGCCATCGGTCTGCCATGGCGATTGCACGTCGGCACGCATCGCCTCGCGCTCGTGGGTCAGGATCGCGGCGACTGCTGCTGCCAGTTCAAGCGCATCCGGCGCAGGCGGCTTCGGCGTCAGATCCTTCAGGTGCCGCTCGATGAAGCCGGTATCGATCTTGTTCTTGCGAACGTCGGAATGGGTGATCAGCGCCGACAGGAACGGAATGTTGGTGACGACGCCGCGCACGTCGGTCTCTTCGAGGCCACGATTGAGCCGGTCGATGGCGACGTCGCGCGTCGGCGCCCAGGCGATCACCTTGGCGAGCATCGCATCGTAATGCGGCGACACGTTGCTGCCCTGCCGATAACCGGCGTCGATCCGCAAGCCACCGACCTCTTCCGGCGTGCGCCACGTCTTGATGCGGCCGACCGACGGCATGAAGTTCTTGTCGGGGTTTTCCGCGTAGACCCGTGCCTCGATGGCGTGGCCGTTGAGCTTGAGTTGATCCTGCGTCATCGGCAGCTTCTCGCCGAAGGCAACGCGCAACTGCCACTCGACCAGATCGACGCCGCTGATCAGTTCGGTCACCGGATGCTCGACCTGCAAGCGCGTGTTCATTTCGATGAAGAACAC
>JAFKKL010000307.1 GCA_017305595.1 Hyphomicrobiales bacterium
GCGCTCAGCGAGGCATCGAGCCCGCAGATTTCGAGATAGTTCGGCAAGTGCGTGGTGAGGAATACCAGTTGCAGACCACAGACGAAGAACGCGATCGACATCACCACGAAGCCGGAATGCCCGAGCGCCGACTGCACCACGGCGCCGACACGCTGTTCGGAATCGTCCGCCTTGTCGATCTCGACGGCATCGCCGCGTCCGGCAAACAGCGCCGCCGGCAACATCACAGCGGCGAGGCCGAGGAAACCGACCAGCGCCATCTGCCAGCCGGCCGTGGAGATCAACGTCTGCGCCAATGGCGAGGCGAGGACCAGACCGAGCGACCCGGCGGCCGAAACCGCACCCATCGCCACGCTACGCTGGGCCGGCAGCACCACGCGCGAGGTCACGGCCATCGTGATGCTCGAAGCGGTGCAGGACAGCGCCAGACCGACGCAAAAGCCCGCGCCGACGATGAACATCAGCGCCGACGTGGTGAACATCATGATCACGAGACCAATGGCATAGACCAGCACGCCGCCGATCATCACGTATCGCGATCCGTAGCGATCGGCCAGCATGCCGACCACCGGTTGCGTCACACCCCAGACGACATTCTGCAACGCCGTCGCCAGCGAGAAATCCGCCACCGTGATACCGACGTCGCGGATGATCGAAGGCTGGAACAAGCCGAAGCTCTGGCGCATGCCCATGGCAAGGCTCAGCAGCACGGCGGCGCCGGCAAGAATCGACCAGCGCTGGAATGGTGTGAGCTGTCCCGCGCCCATCGGTGTCTCCGGTCAAAGTTTCCAACATCCTGACATTTAAAACCAAAACCTGCTACGCACCGCGAAGCATGACGGAATGCGGCAGACGCGGGACAGGAGCCCGACGACATGAGCATCGAGATCGACATCCTGAACGGAGATGCGTCATGGCCGACGGCCCGGCCGCTACTCGATCTTGTCTGGCCGAAGGCGACGGTCGAACAACAGCCGTGGGGGCATATCCGCTGGGCGAATGCGGATCTGCGGGTGCTCGTTGAAACCGCCGACGGCGAGATGGCCTGTCATGTCGGCATCTACACCCGGATGGCGATGTGGAATAACCGCAGGATGAACATCGGCGGAATCGGCGGCGTTGCCACCCATCCTGACCACCGCCGTCGCGGCTATGCCAGTGTCGCACTCAATGCGGCCATCCAGACCTTGCGCGACCGCGAAGACATCCAGTTCGCGGTGCTTTTCTGCGAGCCTCACAATGCCGCATTTTATGAGGCGCGCGGCTGGCAACGGTTCATCGGCGAGGTCTGGTGCGAGCAGCCTGGCGGTCGGGTGCGGTTCGATGCCATGGCGTCCTTCACCTTCGATATCAAACGCGGCGCAGGCGGCGGCGTCATCGATTTATGCGGATTGCCATGGTGACCATGCATTGTCGGCAGAGCGGATTTTCAAGCTGCCATGATATGTCACTCATAATATATACCTGACCTTCGGTTCGTTTGGGCGGTCGGGCGGCTCACTCCGGCGATGGACCTCTCGATGAACGCGTTTACACGTCCGCAGTCCGTCGCCACTGCCAACCCGTTGCTGACATTGCCGATCCTGCCGACATTGCTGCGGCTGGCGCTACCGAACGTCGTCGCGATGTTCGGGAGCACGCTGGTGGCGGTGGCGGAGACCGCTTACATCGGCCGACTTGGCATCGTGCCGCTGGCCGCCATCGCGCTGGCCTTTCCGTTCACGATGCTGATGCAGACCACGTCCGCTGGCGCGATCGGTGGCAGCGTCTCGTCCGCGATCAGCCGCGCGCTCGGCGCAGGCAATGTGGACCGCGCCAATGCGCTCGCATGGCATGCGGCGACAATCGGTGTTCTCGGCGGACTGTTCTTCACGGTCATGATGCTGCTGCTCGGCCGGCGGTTGTTCGCGCTGCTCGGCGGCAGCGGCGCGGTCCTTGCCGAGGCTACCGGATACGCCGTCGTGCTGTTCTCAGGCGCAATCGTGATCTGGCTGGTGAACACCTTCGCGTCGATCCTGCGCGGCACCGGTAACATGCGCGTGCCGTCGATGGCGCTGCTCGTCGTCGCGGTGTTGCAAGTTATCTGCGGCGGCGCATTGGGCTTGGGCCTCGGCGGCGTGCCGCGTTTCGGCATGATCGGCGTCGCCAGCGGTCAGTTGATCGCCTACACGCTCGGGACGATCTTTCTCGCATGGTATCTCGTCAGCGGCCGCAGCAAGCTGACATTGACCCCTTCGACCTTCACGCTTCAGAAAAACATGTTCGCCGATATCCTGAAGGTCGGCGCGATCTCATGTCTGTCGCCGGTGCAAACCGTGCTCACCATCGTCGTTTTCACCAAGATCGTCACCGGTTTCGGTGTTGCGGCGCTCGCCGGCTACGGCATCGGGGCGCGCCTGGAATTTCTGCTGATCCCGGTCGCTTTTGCATTTGGCGTGGCATCGACGCCGATGGTCGGCATGGCGATCGGCGCCGGCATGGTGAGCCGCGCCCGGCGCGTCGCATGGACCTCGGGCTGCGCCGCCGGTCTGACTGTCGGCATGATCGGGATCATCGTCGCGATCTGGCCCTCGCTATGGATATCGCTGTTCACCAGCGACGCCGACGTCACCAAGGCCGCGACCACCTATTTCGCATGGGCAGGACCGGGCTTCGGCTTCTTCGGCTTCGGCATCGCGATGTATTTCGCCTCGCAAGGCGCAGCGAAAGTGGCTGGGCCGGTGCTTGCTTCGACGCTGCGTCTTCTCATCGTTGCCGGCGGCGGCTGGTGGCTTGCCACGATGCACGCTCCCGCATCGGCATTGTTCGCACTGGTCGCGAGCGCGATGTTCGTCTTCGGCATCGGAACCGCGGTCGCGGTCTATGTCACGCGTTGGGGCAGGTAGCGCGTCAATTCGAAGCACATCCGATCGACGGCTCTCAGTTTATTTTTTACCTCCACCCGATATTCACACCACCGCTCAATCCTGATTGCACAAGTTTGCCCTTTTGTTATGCAACAGGGGATCGATCTGGAGGATTCTGATGACATTGCGATTCGGCCTGATTGCCATGATTTTAATCATGTTCAACCCATCATTCGGCGCTTTCGCTCAGGAATCAGGAGATCCTACCGGCACCTGGCTGACGCAGGCCGGCGATGCCAGGGTCCAGGTCAGCCGTTGCGGCACCGGCATTTGCGGCGTCGTGGTCTGGCTGCGCGAACCGACCGATCCGAACACCGGCAAACCTGCCGTCGACGACAAGAATCCAAATCCCGCGCTTCGACGCCGGCCGATGATCGGCCTGCCGCTGTTCAGCGGGATGCAGCCTTCAGGCGTTTCGCGGTGGGCCGGGCGCATCTACAACGCCGATGACGGCGGCACCTACGACAGCGACATCGCCATGATGGGGCCGAACAGCCTGCGCGTGAACGGTTGCGTCGGCGGACTGTGCGGCGGCGAAAACTGGACGCGATCGAAGCGTTGAATTCACGCGTCGGTGTGAAGACGATTACATCGGCGACGCTTTCAAGGCGGTCGCCGCGACGGCATAGCCGCCTCGGGCACCATCAATGAAATGGAGATGATCCGCGCGCAGCGCGGACGGCGTGAAGCACGTCATCATCGCCGCGTCCTGACGATGCAGTCCATAACGGACCGTCCCGGCGGTGGCGGCAGTCACGAGGCGCTGTTCAAGCGCATCGGCAAGCTCCGGCGAGCAATCGAGCACCATGCGCAGCCCATCATCGAACTTGCGAAAGTCGCTGTTGGCGACGGCCTGTCCGATATAGACACGCGGCACGAATCCGCCGACGCGAATTCCGAACCGCAAGATGAGATAAGCCCACAGCGTCCACATCAGCACGATCATGCGCCTGAGCGGCAACGGCCCACCGCGACGCGCGCGCGCCTCGTATTCGAGCCCGGCTGACGGCCAGCGCAACGCCGGCCCCTCGGCCGGCACCGGTCTGCCCGCATCGGGACTGCGCTCGGCGAGTGCGACGACTTGTTCGATCAGCTTGCGGAATGCGGCCGGATCGCCATCCCGACCCGGGACGATCAACACCGACAGGATCACGCCACGCGCGGCCGGAATTTCCGAGAACCGACATGACAAGCCGCTGAGATCGGGCTGGGTCCCCGACGGCGCCGGCACGACCGCGAACTCACCGCGTTTCATCGCCGCTTCGGCCCAGCCGAGGCCCCCACCGGAAAACATCGCATAGGCGACATGCGGCGACGGCCCGAACCTCGCCACCCGCACATCGCGCCCCGCGTCCCGAACGCGATCGACCGGCACCAGCGCCACCCGCAACGCCAGACCCAACTCGTCGCGCACCCATGTCGCGGTCGCGGCCAGCGCCTCCCGCGCCAGATCGGCATCCTCCGGTGCGATGGCGAAGCTCGCGCCGTCGCCGCCGAACACGAACGGAAAGTCCCGCCCCGCCAGCGCATTGGTCACGGCGGCGATCACTGCCGCCCCCGCCATGTTGACCGCCTTGTAGCGCTGCTCGGCAATGGCCTTGGTGGACTCGACGATGTCCGCCACGCCGATCAGCCACCCCTCCGGAAGCGGCGCATATAGCGTCGGGTCCATCAACCGGCCGAAACGACGGAAGACGGGAATAGCGGCGTAGAAGTCCGACGGGTGCATCGTTTCCACCATGACGGACGATGTTAGCCTTGGCATGCCATCATTCAATCCCGGCGATAGCGGCCCGAAGCGAAAAGCCCGCGCCCTTTTTCCGACTCGAATGGCCCCGCTCACAACAGGGTCAAATCGACGCGGAACACTGCTGTCACGCCGAATGAAGCGCCTCGATTTAGAACGAACCTAATCCGCTGCTGTAGCAAAGCGAAGTCGGCTTCGCTAAACAGATCGCGCTGGTCGGTGGAGGCCGCTCAAAACCCTTTGATTAGCGAGAGTTGGCGACGATGCCGACGAACTGGCGTTTCGGATTGATCGATGGTCGACGGCGACGAACTCTGGCAACGAAAGAAGCGCCGCGCTTTTCTCATCAGCCAGCTTTACCAATGGCATTGGATTAGTTCGGGGCTTTGCCTGGTCGGCATGGTGCTGTTCGCCCTTACCGGAATTACGCTGAACCACGCCGGGCAGATTGAATCGAAACCAGCGGTCGTGATGCGCGAGGCACAATTGCCGCAAACCCTGATCGCGGACCTGAAATCGGAGCCCGCGGCCGCCAAGGCCGCGCTGCCGCAAAGCGTCAGCGCATGGCTGCGCAGCGAGATCGGCGTCAACACCGCCGAACGCGATACCGAATGGTCGCCGAAGGACATCTACATCGCCCTGCCGCGCCCGGGCGGTGACGCCTGGCTCAGCATCGAGCGTGACAGCGGCGCGGTGTCTTATGAAGTCACCGATCGTGGCTGGATCGCCTATCTCAACGACCTGCACAAAGGCCGCAACACCGGCAAGGCGTGGGGCTGGTTCATCGATCTGTTCGCCGCCGTCGCCATCATCTTCTGCCTGACCGGTCTGCTGCTGCTGTACCTCCACGCCAATCGTCGCCGCGCGACGTGGCCCGTCGTCAGCATGGGGCTGGTGATTCCAGCGCTGCTCGTCGTTCTGTTTATTCACCGCTAAAGGTATGCAATGCGCCTCCTGATCTCCGCCGCACTCTCGACCCTCGCCGCCGGCTCGTCGCTCGCTGCCGAAGCCACCATCAGCGTCGACATTCCGCGACTCAACGTTGCCGAGTATCACAAGCCCTACGTCGCGATGTGGGTCGAAAGCGCCGATGGCAGCAAGATCACCAATCTGGCGGTGTGGTACGACGTCAAGCACAAGGACAACGAAGGCACCAAGTGGCTGAAGGACATGCGGCAGTGGTGGCGCCGCACCGGCCGCGAACTGACCATGCCGGCGGACGGCCTCAGCAGCCCGACACGCGCGCCCGGAACGCATCAGTTGAAATTTGACGCCGCCGCCAAGCCACTCAACGGCCTGACGCCGGGCAGCTATCAACTCGTGATCGAGGCCGCGCGGGAAGTCGGCGGCCGCGAGTTGCTGCGCGTGCCGTTCGAATGGCCGCCGAAGGCGCCAGCGACCGCGCAGGCCAAAGGCGAAAGCGAACTCGGCACGGTCGCGTTGAAACTGACGCCCTAAACTTATTGGATCAATCGCACTCCCATCCGCATCGGCGGCCTATGGAAAGGACATCGCCATGACCAAGCATCTCAAGCTCGCGCTGATCGCAGCCTCGATTTCATTGCTTGCCGTTCCCGCGCAGGCGCATCGCGCCTGGCTTCTGCCATCGGCCACGGTGCTGTCGGGCACCGACGCCTGGGTCACCGTGGACGCGGCCATCTCCAACGACCTGTTCTATTTCGAACATCATGCCTTGCAGCTCGACAACCTGTCGATCATGGGACCGGACG
>JAFKKL010000308.1 GCA_017305595.1 Hyphomicrobiales bacterium
GTGACTGCCGGGCAAAGTCAAGCCGAATGCGCGAAAGCCAATGGCGAAACTGGTTGCCGCAGCCGCTGCGGCTGCAATGACGGTCGCGATTGCGCCGCCAACAACCCCCCAAAGCGACACGCAGATGATACCGGCGGCGACAGTCATGATCGCATCGATGCTCGATATGGCCACCATCATGCGGGTGCGACTGTGCAATAGAAAAACCTGATCGCCGAAGTGCGCACGGATATTGCGAATCGCGCCGGCCAGAGCCGATAATGGCAAAACCGCGAGAGTAGCCTGCTGGAAAGGTGCCGCGATCAATAGTGTGACAATTTCGGTGCGGAGCACGAATATACCCACGATGCTGGGCGCCAAAATGGCGATCAGAAGTGCGCTGTTCTGTGTAAGTTGCTCCATGGCGGCCTTGCTGCCGCTTTCCTCCATTCGCTTGACAGCCAGCGGGAAGGCGGCCGCAGTCACCAGCATGGCCGCGACTGCGGCGGCGCGCTGACCAAGCCCGTAACCGACCGCAAAAAGGCCTGCGGCGGCCACGCCGAGCATATCATTGACGATGAATCGTGAAGCATTCAATCCGACCCAGCCGAGCCCACCTCCAATGATCAGGGGGAGGCCGTATTGCAGAGCGTGGCGAATGATACCGCGATCTATTGGGCGAAACTTGAAGCTGAAGTTCAACTTCGGGAGAACGACGATCGCCGCGATCAGTTGGGCGAACGCGTAACCCGCGAGGGGCCATTCGGGCCGCTGTCCGAGCCATTTGATTAGAACAACACCGATGATGAAGCCGACCGAGGGGCCGATAATCTGCTGGACGGAGTAGATGCCGATTTGCTGGCGGACGCGCGCACGCTCGGCAATATAGAGATTGAGTGACCGCGTGACGACGTAGCAGATTGCGGCAGTTAATAGCGCCGCGTCAGCATCAGGAGCGATGACCCAACGCAGCATCGCAACCATGAGAAGGCTCTGTAAGGCAACTGACACGACAAGGACGAGATTCTCGGTCGGGTAGAAACGCGATGCAGTCCCGTCGATGTCAAATCGACTGAAGAAGCGCAGAACGAATTGCGACCACCAAGCCAGAAAGCCGATCTGTAGCAATTCATGCGTGGCGGTGACCAGTGTTATGACGCCAAGTGTGTGATCGTTGACGATATGCGTCCAGACGATCATTGCGATCAACTGGAACAGCGGCCCGACGATCTGCGCTGGCATGTATAGAAGTGTTTGTCTGAGAAGCATGTTACGCCCCGAGCCAGCGTGTAACCCGTGGCGATGCCAGCGTCCTCACAATACGAAGCGCGCAGACACTGGCCACTACCGCAATCGAGTAAGTTACAACAAAATCTATGATGGGGCCGAAATTCCGAAGGGGTAAATGATCTCGCAAGATCATGATAATGAAGATATGCCAGAGGTAGAGAAAATAGCTTCCGGAGCCAAGCGACGCGAGGGCGGGTAACTGGATTTGCATCGTCAACAACGTCACGCACAGCAGCGCGGAATATCCAAAGAACGCCATCGAATCGTAGTCCGCCGCATCACCAATGACTATTACACGCGCGACGGCATAGATTGCGAACAAAGCCAACGTCACGCCGATTAATAGCGTTCGCGATTGTTCAAGACAACGAAGCGAGTATCTCATACCGACAAGCATGCCGAGCGCAACAAAGCAGAACCAGAAGGGGATATCTCGAAGTCGAACCTCCTGAATAAGAGATGACGATGCTCCGAGGCGATCGAGTAGCGGATCGATATAGCTGCCGATAATGAGGCCGACCGTGATGGCAAGCAGCAGGATGATTGCAAGGTATTCGAGCTGATCGTTCGGATCTCGGGTTCTGACGGTTCGAAACGCAAGCCAAAGCATGACGGTGCAGCCGAGATATACGAAGACATAGTAATAGACGAACACATAGGCCAAGCCGTAGCGGGCCACTGTTGTCATGACGCGATGGTCCATCGCCGGATTATGCATCGCCATATAGATGTATGCCGCCATGAAGGCGATGGTGTAGGGGATCAACGCGGCCCGAAGTCGCTTGGTCAACGCAACACGGCCTGAACGCGCAGTGAGGAATCCCGACGCAAAGAGGAAGATCGGAACACATGGCCTGAGAGCAGTGTCGAGAATAATCCCCCATGGTGTGCCAAGCGGTTGCGGAAGAGAGTGGATGCCGATGACCATCAAGATCGCGATTCCGCGCATCGAGTCGATACTTGCATCACGAGAAACCGCGTGGGCATCCTGCCGCCAAGCCATTCGCTCCGAGATCCACGAAGCCGTCATCTGGATTCACTTCTCGGAGTCATGCTCGAAACTGTGCGACCCGCCTCCCAACGATCGAATGCCTCATTCAAGGCATTCCGAGCTGGTGTTTCGAAGTAGCGGTAGGAAATGACGCTTGCTGCGGCTAAGACCGCGATTGCAACGGGGAGCAGCGCGAGTTCCCGATCCGGGCTGCCAGATACGAAGCGGCCGCCGAGCGTGATGACGATGGTCGCAATCGGAATATGCAGCATGTAGCAGGAGTAAGTGAAGGGAGATCCGCGGGCGATATTGAGCCGCGTCATGAGCGTGTGGCGTCCCGCGCAATCGCAATGGATCGCAACGACCGCGATAATATAGATGCATCCGAGCGCCATCGTTTCCGAAACTGACCAGCCGAGCAAGGTAAATCCGGCCAGCGCGATGGTGAAGGTCGCGGGAGGAATGCGCCATCGCGTTATTCGGTCGCGGTACAGGTTGCAGACGATCCCGAGTATAAAGGCTGGAAAGGCGCGAAAGACGCCGCCATGATTGATCCAGCTTGCCCACGGGCCGTTTCCTGTGATCGATGCAAAAAGGGTGTTGAGCGCGATCAGAATCGCGATCGACAGAAGCAATAGGTTGCGCCGGCGCACTGCGGTCAGCGCGAGAAGCGGAAAGATCGCGTAGCAGAATGTCTCGGCAGAAAGCGACCAACTCGGAAAATTGAAGGTAAGTCGCTCTCCGATCAGCGCATGAAGGAGCAGTAACTGGGCCGGGACGTCCGAAAGCGGATAGCGCGCGGAGTTGCCTGCGTTTGCCAGATTGCCGTGAATGGCCGCGGCAACGATGAGGTAGAACGCCAACGTGGCGAGATGCAGCGGATAGATTCGTGCAAGCCGTCGCCACAGGAACCGGCGGACAGATCGAATGCTGTCGACCTTGTCCATATACTGGCTTGCGATTACGAATCCTGAGATGACGAAGAATAGGTCAACGAAAAGATTGAAGTGCTGCGTATACTCATAAACAAAGCGACCGGCAGTATGGCCTTTCAGATAGTCGGAGTAATGCAGGATCACGACGGCGCAGGCCGCGATGATTCGCAATGCGTCGAGATGGTGAGTTTTGATCCTGACGTCCTGCAATGTGCTGGTTCCGAGGATTAAAGGATATGGTTCATTGAGCGTGGGCTGGCGCGCCCAAGCGCGTCGCTCACGGAGTTAAGCTGGTATCGATCTGATGACTATGCTTGGCATTGGCCTGTGACCGCGAATCGTCGTGCGCAAGCCGCATGATGAGGTCGATAACATTGGAACGATCGGCAGATGCCAGTCCGTTCCAGCGGTGCAAGTTGCGCGTCCCAAGTGCCACATAGCCCGCGCGCCAGGTTGGCGACGACAAAGCTCCGACGATTTGCTCGGCGGCCGCGGTGGGATTGTTGGCGTCAACGAAAATGCCGGATTGACCCAAGCTTTCGTGAAAGATGGGCGCGTCGGGGGCTGCCACGGGAAGGCCTGCGTATTGGGCTTCAAGCAGCGGCAGTCCGAGTCCCTCTTCGTGGGAAGTGCATACGAGAATGTCAGCGCATTCGAGGATCTCCTTGACGCGATCAGATGATTGATATCCGTGCAAGGTGACGCCGGGACGTTCTTCCAGTCTGGACCAGTCATCGCCCCATCCGGCGCGCCCAATGATGTCGAGGTGAGCATCGGGATATCCTCGTGCTCGTAGTGCATCGAGAATATTCGCTGCTGCCACAAAATTCTTTCTCGGCTCAACTGTGCCGAGAGCAACCAACCGTAACGAAGAGTGGTTGTTCGCGTCCGATTCGCGAACATGCGATTCGAGACCAAATACGTTTCGAACAGACGGGCGATACAGCACGATTTCGGAATCCGGCCGACAGTGCTGGGACAGCTTGCTTTTCGTATCCAGAGAGTTCACCAGGAACCGAGGATATGTGCGGAGAGCAAGAGCAAACGGAGGTGCCATATAGATCCGTGCGCGCGGATTAAGGTCACCACGGCGAGACAGCAGGAAGATATCGTGAATGTAAGGAAGAACGCGGGCAGCGAACGGACGAAGCAAGGGCGTTGGTGGAAAGCCGGGGCACAGCAGCAACGATGAGGAGATAGCCAACCGTGCTGGCAAGCCGAACGTCTGAGTTGCAATCATTCGCGTGGTCCCATGCGCCGTGACAGGGATCACTGGCAACGGGGCTAGGGCGGCAGGTGAAAATAACTCAAGGGTAATCCGCTCGAGCCCTGTCACATGACGTCCGAGATGGGTATGGTCAACGTAAATAGCCATGCGATGTTCCGGGCTGAAGGCTGCTACGGTGTAAGGCCGTGGGGATAGGTTTCGATAAGCCCGGCGAGAGTTGCCGGACTCGATCGCGCGGCAAAAGCAGCGTTACGAGAATGATGAACTGCACAAGTTGGATGCTCTTCGACGAGAAGCTGACCGCGCTTAACGCGATAACGATTATCAGAAGCGTGATTGCCAAGGCGGCTGGATGTGAGCGACGCAGCAACTCCACGAAAAAAGCTGCAATGCCGATCGTTAGAACAATGGTATGAATCAATCCGAACTGAACGATGCAAGAGATCCAAAAATTCTCAATGCCGTAGTTGAGGCCGTACTGTGCTTGGAGTGCATTTACCCGTGTCGGATTAGGTCCAAAGATCAGTTCATGCCAATCAAAATGGGAGAGGAAGCTAAAGGTCGCGTAGCGAGCCAGTGTGCTGCCTTTGTCGGAGGAAAACCGCAGCAGCATCTTGTCAAAGATGCCCAGATCGAGAGCGATGAACAAGCCGATGCCGAGCGCGAACACCGCGCACATCGCGAGAATCACATTGAGTAGCGGTGTACGACTTCCTCGCAGAAGATGCAGTCCCGTCACAGAGAGGATAGCCCCGATGACGACAAGCACGCAGACAAGCGCAGTGCGACCGCCGAATGCCATCATCGAACCGAGGCAGATGGTGATAATCGCGAGACGGAGCACCGGCGCTGGACAGATTTGCGGCCGCAAAAGCAGCGCTATGATATAGCCTGCCACAATGCCGGAAGCGGTCAGGGGATGTCCGAGAAGTGCTGCCGATCGCCATTCCCCGACAACGAGAGTGCTGCCGAGAGTCAAAGGAAAAAGGCGGTGCCCGGTCGCGTACTCGAAGTACCCTAATGCAACATTCAACAGAAGAGTACCGTGAAGCGCCCAGATCAATGGCTTTCGCTGGATGGGTGAAAGTTGCAGGATGACGAGGAATAGGACGATCGGCAGGAGAAACGTATCGATAATGACCGTGAACGGACGATTCAGCACCACGACCTGAACTAACAGGAACAGCCAGCAGAACAGATATAGAAGAAGTAACTTCGCCTCAGAAAGCATCCGGCCAAGTTCGGCAATGGGGTTTCCTTGCCGGATCAACAACAACCCGAACCCCGTAAATGTGAGATACGTGGCCGGGTGCACTTTCTCAATAAAGATGCCGCCGGACGTGAGATAGTGAATATGCCAGTCCGTCAGCATTGCCGGTGAGATCGTGAATGTGACGATCACGGCACCAAACATAAGGGTTGTCACGGCGATATCGATGGGCGAGCGACGCGCCACGGTACGGCGAGGCGGCGGTGATCTCATTGCAGTGGGGTGTCGCGCGCCGACTGGATGAATCACCCGGGTCATCACGGGACCACCAGATAATGTGGGGCGCATTGCGCGCCGGGGCGTCATGCCGCCGCTCCGGAATCGAGCCCGGTAACGCCGTAAGGTTTGAGATAGGCCGAGCTACGGTAATAGTCGTAGAAGCGCAATCGGCGCAGATCGACACGGGTCAACACTGTACCGAGAAGGCGATCGTAAACCGGAGAGAGAAGATCGATTGTGTGGGCCACCACGTCCTCTGGGGTCTGGTCCCACGCGAGCGCGAGAATGATACGGTCAGAGAGCTCGGCCAAGGCGCGGCCATCCACCAATGGAACGAGCGGGGGGGAGTCGATGATAATCAGCTCGAAATGCTGTCGAAGGCGATCAAGGAGATCGCTCATCTGTTGGGAGAACATCAACTCTGTGATCGTGTCGTGGTCCTTTATCGGCGGCGACG
>JAFKKL010000309.1 GCA_017305595.1 Hyphomicrobiales bacterium
GGCGTTGGAAGAGGGCCGTACCCTCGTCGAACGGACGACAATCACGGTCGAGGCCGCCGCCGATTGAGACGGTTGCCCGTTTCGCGAAGGGGCATTATCACTGATCGCTCCCTTGTCGACCCAGCCACAGTGTCGGAGACAGCCACCATTCTTGAGCATGATCCCGGAAGGTGGAAACCGTTTCCGGACAAGATCATCCTCAAACAGAACGATAAACGACGGGTCTGATTCAACGCAGTCGGATCAGACCCAAGGGCGGCAAGCGCCAACGCAGCCGGGGCACATGCGATTTTCCTCCCTCATTGTCGAATTGATCCGCGCCCGGCCACGTCTGGTGATGTGGCTCGCCGTGCTGGCGCAGGCCGCGTTGTGGTTGCTGGTGCCGCTCCTGATCTACCGCAGCCCGCCCGGTGATCTTGCGAGCCTGCTTGCGTTCGGCCGGGAGTACCAGGTCGGGACGGATCTCGGGCCGCCACTGGCATTCTGGCTGGCCGATGCGGCGTTTCGGCTCGCCGGCAATCACATGTTCGGCGTCTACGTCCTGTCGCAGCTCTGCTTCGTGGTGACCTTCGCGGCGCTGTATGAGTTAGGGCGCACAATCGTCGGCGGACCTCATGCGGTGTTGGCCGTGTTGCTGACGGTGACGGCCACGGCATTCGGCGCGCCCAATCTTCAATTCGGTCCCGCGGTGCTGGCGTGCCCGTTGTGGGTGTTGGTGCTGTTTCACACATGGCGGATCATCGGGCAGGGCGATCATCGGTCGTGGTTCGCGCTATCGATTGAAGCCGGGCTATTGCTGTTGACCACCTCTGCCGCTGGATGGCTGTTGCTGTTGGTGGTTGGCTTCGCACTGGCGGCGGCACGCGGACGTCGTGCTTTCGGCTCGTTTGATCCATGGTTCGCGGCCTTGGTCGTCGCGGTATTGGTGCTGCCTTATGCGGTGTGGTTGCTCCGCGCCGGCACGCTGAGTTGGCCAGCTTGGCCTGACGTCTCAGACCCGCGCGAACTGGCGCGGAGGTGGGGCTGGATGATCGGCGGCCTGCTGTTGGCCTTGCTGGGGATGGCGTTTCTGATCGCGCTGAATTCGCGCGTCGTGCATCGCAAGCTGTTGCGGGGGCGCGACAGCGCGCCGGGTGTACGGCGGCTGCCGGTCGATCCTCTGGCCCGGCGCTTCGTCTACTTTTTTGCGCTGGCGCCGGCGATCGTTGGCAGTGTGATCGCGGTGCTATTCAGGTCCGATGACATTGCGGGCGGTGTTGGTATCGCGCTGCTGATGTCAGGGCTCGCGGTTGTGGTGGCAACCGGAGATCTGATCTATCTGCGCCGTCAGCAAGTCCTGCGCGCGGTCTGGGCGGTGGCGATCGGCGCTCCGGGAGCAGCTTTATTGGTCATGGCGCTGATCCTGCCGTGGATCACAGGCACGCAGATGCCGACGTCGCTGCCAGGCCGCGCGGTCGCGCAATTTTTCGGCGATAGTTTCCAACGCCGCATCAATCGACCGCTGCCGGCGGTGGTCGGTGATCCGCAACTGGCCGCGCTGATCGGGCTCGGGCCGTCACGACCGCATCTTTTGCTGGCGACCGCGTCGGAGCGGGGGCCGTGGCTGACGCCGGAGAAATTCAACGAAGTGGGGGGCGTCGTGGTCTGGCGCGCATCGGATACCGCCGGTACGCCGCCGTCCGATATCGCCAGCCGGTTTCCGGGTCTCGTTCCGGAAGTGCCGCAAAGTTTCGATTGGCTGGTGAACGGCCGCACGGCGCCGCTGCGGATTGGTTGGGCTATCGTGAGGCCCAAGGCGCCCTAGTTACGTTGCAGGCGCGCTCGCAGCGGCATTCAGCGCCTTCGATATCGCACGCAAGTCCTGCCATGCGAGCCGCTTGTGGATCGGTTGTCGCAGCAGATAAGCAGGATGGAACGTCGCCATGGCGCGAATGGTGCGCGTGCCGGTGTCGTAATTGTGCCAGCGCCCACGCGTACGCATGATCCCGTCCTTCAATTCAAGCACCGCCTGTGACGATGGCTTGCCGAGACATACCAACACGTCCGGATCGACCAGTTCGATCTGCCGCTTGATGAACGGCAGGCAGATTTGCGTTTCCTGCGGCGAAGGATCGCGGTTGCCCGGCGGGCGCCACGGAATGACGTTGGTGATATAGGCGGTGGTGCGGTCGAGCCCGACGGCGCCGATCATGCGGTCGAGCAGTTTGCCGGAGCGGCCGATGAACGGAATACCTTCGAGATCCTCGTCGCGGCCCGGCGCTTCGCCGACGAACATGATCCGCGCCTGCGGGTTGCCGTCGGCGAACACTAGCCGCGTCGCCGTCTGTTTCAGCGCGCAGCCGTCGAAGGTTTCCAGCAGTGTCCGCAACGCTTCGAGCGTCGGCGCGGTCCGCGCCGCCTCGCGCGCCGAAGCGATGGCGACATCCGGCGCGGGTGCCGCTGGCGCTGGCGCGCGGGCCATCGTTACAGGAGCGGGGGCAGGGCGGTTCGCGGACGGCGAGGGAACAGCGGCCGGCGGCGGTACGATCTCGGGATCGAGCAGCCGGTTCGGTGGCTCGTCCAGCAAGGCGCAGTCCACCCCGGCTTCGAGGTAAAACGCCAGCAACTCGCGCACGGTCGGCGGCGGCTCGGCAGTCGGTGGGGACGGAGTGTTCATGCGGGGATATTAGGACATCGGATGTCCGGGGTGAAATATTCTTCCTGCATTTCCGTGGTTGTTCTTCCGGAAAAAATCGGAAACAAGAGGGCTTAGAAGCATTCTCGTTTGTCTGGGGTGAGAACATGAGCACCGAAGAACTGCCGCCGCGCGAGTCCATGGAGTTCGATGTCGTGATCGTCGGCGCCGGGCCGTCTGGGCTGAGCGCGGCAATCCGCCTCAAGCAACTCAATGCCGACTTGTCCATCGTCGTGGTCGAGAAGGGCTCCGAGGTCGGCGCGCATATTCTCTCCGGCGCGGTGATGGATCCGACCAATCTCGACAAGTTGATCCCGGATTGGCGCGAGGATGCGGACTGTCCGCTCAAGACCCAGGTGAAGGACGACCAGTTCTACCTGATGACGAAGACCGGCGGCTTTCGGCTGCCGAACTTCATGATGCCGCCGTTGATGAACAATCATCATTGCTACATCACGTCACTTGGCATGGTGTGTCGTTGGCTGGGCGCAAAAGCAGAAGCGCTTGGCGTTGAAATCTATCCGGGCTTTGCCGCCGCCGAAATAATTTACGGTGACAATGGCGAAGTGCGTGGCATCGCCACCGGCGACATGGGCATCGCCAAGGACGGCACGCATAAGGATTCCTATACGCGCGGTATGGAACTGCTCGGCAAATACACCCTGTTCGCCGAAGGCGCGCGCGGCAGCCTGACCAAGCAACTGATCGCGAAATTCTCACTCGACAGGAATTGCGAGCCGGGCAAGTTCGGCATCGGCCTCAAGGAAATCTGGCAGATCGATCCCGCCAAGCACAAGAAGGGTACGGTACAGCATTCGTTCGGCTGGCCACTCGACAACAACACCGGCGGCGGCTCGTTCCTCTATCACTACGACGACAATCTGGTGGCGGTCGGCTTTGTCGTGCATCTCAATTACGACAATCCGTATCTCTACCCGTTCGAGGAATTCCAGCGCTTCAAGACGCATCCGATGATCAGGGATACGTTCGCGGGCGGCAAACGCCTTGCTTATGGTTCGCGCGCCATCACCGAGGGCGGCTATCAGTCGGTGCCGCGGTTGACCTTCCTGGGCGGTGCGTTGATCGGTTGCGCCGCGGGCTTCGTCAACGTGCCGCGCATCAAGGGCATCCACAATGCGATGGCAAGCGGCATGCAGGCCGCAGAGCATCTGGTCACCGCGCTCGCTGCCGGTCGCGCCAATGACGAACTGGTCGAATACGAAAACGGCTGGCGTTCGTCTTCGATCGGAAAAGATCTCTATCCGGTTCGCAACGCCAAACCGCTGTGGTCGAAATTCGGCACGCTGCTGGGCAACGCGCTCGGCGGTTTCGATATGTGGTGCAACACGCTCGGCTTCTCGCTCTTCGGCACCATGTCGCATGGCAAGAACGACGCCAAGTCGCTCAAGCCGGCCAAGGACTATCAGCCGATCGCCTATCCCAAGCCGGACGGCAAGCTGACGTTCGATCGCCTCTCGTCAGTGTTCCTGTCCAACACCAACCACGAGGAAGATCAGCCGTCCCACCTCAAGGTGAGGGATCTGGACTTGCAGAAGTCGTCCGAACTGGAAGTCTTTGCAGGGCCGTCCAATCGCTATTGTCCGGCGGGCGTTTACGAGTGGGTCGAGGAAAGCACCGGGCCGCGTTTCCAGATCAACGCGCAGAATTGCGTCCACTGCAAAACCTGCGACATCAAGGACCCTAACGGCAACATCACCTGGGTGCCGCCGGAAGGCGGTGGCGGTCCGAACTACGAAGCGATGTGACACGAACGCGTGAACGTGGCTGGCCGCCTGTCGGCCACGTTCCCGCCACAGTGCAGGTGCCAGCAGGAACAAGCTGAGGTGGGGGTCGTTGAGCGGCGAGGTTAGCTTCGCCGGTTCCGGCCGTCAGGTTGCCGTCGCCTTGCGGTCCAAGGCCAAACGCTGCATTGTCGCGCCGTCAGATGGACTATGTTGGTCAATAGGCTTGGTCTGTCCGCAATTTCCAGGAGCTGGCTTGTCGTGATGTTCTCTCGTTTCAAAAGCCTGACGGTAATCGCGCTCGCCGCATCCGCGCTGGTGCTGCCGGGGCCGCTGGCGGCGCAGACGCCCGATCATCCGACTGATTCGTCGGCGACGTTTCCGACCCGCGAGGACCTTCGCGACATGACCGTGGCCGGCAGCTATCTCGCCGCCCGTCATGCCAGCATCGAACGTGATGCCACCGCGGCTGCGGAGTTCTATCGCTCGGCATTGCGCAAGGACCCGAAGAACAACGAACTCCTGGACCGCGCTTTCATCTCCTCGCTGGCCGACGGCAACATCGATGAAGCCGTCAAGCTGGCCGGGCGAGTGCTCAAGATCGACAAGTCGAACCGCGTGGCGCGGCTGGTGATCGGCGTGCATGATCTCAAGCAGAAGCGCTACGAGGCGGCGCGCCGCAACATCAATCAATCGGTGCGTGGGCCGATCACCGATCTGGTCGCGACGTTGTTGGCGGGTTGGGCCGAGTATGGCGCCGGAAACGCGCGTGGTGCTGTCGCCGACATCGACAAGCTGACCGGGCCGGAATGGTATCCGGTGTTCAAGGACCTGCATTCCGGTCTGATCATGCAACTCGCCGGCAACGAGAAGGACGCCGGCGTGCGTCTGGAGCGCGCTTACAAACTCGACGAGACCGCGCTGCGGGTGATGGATGCCTATGCGCGCTGGCTGTCGCGCGGCAAGGACGGCGCTCCCGCGGCGGAAGCGATCTATGAGGCCTTCAACAAGAAGCTCGCCCGTCATCCGCTGGTGGTCGAGGGCATTCGCGAAACCAAGGCCGGCGCCAAGTTGCCGCCCTTGGTCGACTCGCCGCAGGCTGGTGCTGCCGAGGCGCTGTATGGCATCGGCGCCTCGCTGACGCGGCGCGGTGGCGAAGACCTAGCATTGGTCTATCTGCAACTGGCCCTTTATTTACAGCCCAATCACGCGTTGGCGTTGCTGTCGCTCGGCGATCTCTACGAGTCGGTGAAGAAGCCGCAGATGGCGATCAAGGTCTACGAACGCGTGCCGGAGCGTTCGGCCCTTCACCGCAATGCGCTGGTGCAGATGGCGACCGACCTCGATGCCTCCGATCGCAGCGACGAGGCGATCAAGATTTTGCAGGCCGTGACGAAGGACGATCCGAAGGACGTCGAGGCGATCATGGCGCTCGGCAATATCGAGCGCGGCCGCAAGAAGTTCGCCGATTGCGCGGTGACCTACTCGAAGGCCATCGATCAGTTGACCGGGTCAGAGAACAACAACTGGGTCTATTACTATTTCCGGGGAATCTGCGAGGAGCGCTCCAAGAATTGGGACAAGGCCGAACTCGACATGAAAAAGGCGCTCGAGCTGAAGCCTGAGCAGCCGCATGTCCTGAATTATCTGGGATATTCGTGGATCGATCGTGGGCTTCATCTCGACGAGGCCATGAAGATGATCAAGCGCGCCGTCGATCAGCGTCCGGATGACGGCTACATCGTCGACTCGCTCGGCTGGGCTTACTACCGTATCGGCAACTATCAGGAAGCGGTGAAGCATCTCGAACGCGCCATCGACCTGAAGCCGGAAGATCCGACCATCAACGATCACTTGGGCGACGCTTATTGGCGCGTCGGCCGCACGCTGGAAGCGCGCTTTCAGTGGGCGCATGCGCGCGATCTAAAGCCGGAAGCGGACGAACT
>JAFKKL010000310.1 GCA_017305595.1 Hyphomicrobiales bacterium
TGTTCTCTTTAATTTCTCTTGAATGCGGCGATCATCACGAAACATCGAGTCCGAGGTGATGCACCTCGGCCACGCCGGCCGTCCGTCCTCCGTCGACTGGAAGAGCAACACCGGTGATGTATTGCGCCTCGTCCGACGCCAGGAAAAGCGTCGCCGCCGCGATGTCGTTCGCCGCGCCGATGCGTCCCAGCGGAATCACCAGTTCTGTGCGACGCCAGTTCTGTTCAAACTGACCGGATGATGCGAGTGCACCGCGCAGCATCGGCGTGTCGATCGAGCCGGGGCAGATGCAGTTCACGCGAATGTTCTGCTTTGCCAGCGACAGCGCCATCGATTTCGTCAACGATACGACGCCGGCTTTGGTCGCACCGTACATCGGCTGCCATGGGCGACCGACGATGCCGGCATTCGACGCATCGTGAACGATCGCACCACCTCCGGCTTTCTCCATATGTGGGATGGCGGCTTGACTGAACAGCATCAAGCCTTTGAGATTAACGCTGACGAGGAAATCAACGTCATCAACGGTGGTCTCGACGAAGGGGCGCGTCAGCGTCACCCCCGCGTTATTGACCAAGATATTGACGCCGCCCAGTTCCTTGACGACAGTTTCGACGAACTTCGAAATATCGCCTGCGCTGGTGACGTCTCCAGGCAAGGCGACGACACGGGCACCCTTCTTAAGCAATTCTTCCGCCGTCGCTTTGAGCGCTTCGGAATCCTTGTCGAATAGACCGACAGCAGCCCCTTCACGTACGAACATATGGGCTGTCGCTGCGCCTATGCCCTTCGCGGCACCGGTAATGATGGCGACCTTATCCTGCAATCTCGTTCCAGTGGTCATTGCATTCTCTTGAAGTTGGACAATCAATCCAGCTTGGCTGGGCCAGCGGGTTCGAATTGATCGAGACGGGAGATGCCCATGAAGATCGGAATCGGCCACGCCTCGATCTGAAGGATCCTCGCCCGTTTCTCGGGATCACGATTGATGTGCCGATGAGGCACGTTCGGCGGCATGTAGAACGTGTCGCCTTCCTCCCAATCGATCACCTGATCGCCGATGATCTCGCGACCACGCCCTTCGAGAACGAACGCCGCCGCTTCGAAGGTGTGCTGATGCAGACCCGACATTCGGCCTGGCGGAATCTCTGTGATCATTGCCCCGAAGAACTTGGCATTCATGCCGGTGGTTTCGTCGATCAGGACGGCATTGCGGCCCTGAGGACTTTCGTGCCACTGCACATCCTTCGCCTTGATGATCAGTTTACCGCGATAAGTGTAGGTCTCGGCCTGACGCCGCATCAGGCTTTCATAAAAAGTTTCGCCGCTCATCGTGAAATCCTTTCGCGCTCAGTCACACTTGGCGATTGCTTCGATCTCGATGACGAAGCCGCCGAGAAGCCCTGCCTGCACGGTGGTGCGCGCCGGATAGGTCGGTCCCTTGAACACTTCCTGGAACGCTTCGTTGAAACCAATGTAATCGGTCGGGAAGTTCGGCAGAATGCAGGTCAGCTTCATGATCCTGTCGATTGAGCTGCCGGATGCCTCGAGAACCATCTTCAGGTTCTTCAGTGTCTGGCGGGTCTGCTCCTTGATGTCGCCGAGAACTGGCGCGCCCTTCTCTCCGTCATAGGCAACCTGGCCCGCAACGTAGACCACGTCGCCGTCCTTGACAGCCTGCGCGAACGGGCCCGGAGGCATGGTGGGGATTGCGGTTTTAATGACCTGCATTTTCTTCTCCATTTGCAGTGTGAAAGTTTAGAGGCCGGCTCCGAGCTCCTGGCTCCGGCGATGCGAGCTACCCTTGACGAAGAGCCGCTCGGCGAGCTCGACAGCGAGAAAGAACAGGAAGCCGAGAACGATGAGCCAGATGATCGCGGCGAACACCATCACCATGTCGAGGTTGGCACGTGCATCGACGAGCACATAGCCAAGCCCGGAATCCGAGGCGACGAACTCGGCAACGATGGCGCCGACCACCGCGAAGGTCATGGCGATCTTAAGCCCTGAGAAAATATGCGGCAGCGCCGTCGGCAACCGGACCTTCCAGAACGACTGCCATCGCGTCGCCCCCATCGAGCGCAATAGCATCAGGCTTTCCGGGCGGACCGTGGACAATCCGGCAAGCGTATCGATCACGATCGGGAACAGTGCGATCAGGAAAGTCATCACCACCTTCGGGAACATGCCGAACCCGAACCAGACGATGAACAGCGGGGCCAATGCCACTTTCGGCAAGACCTGCGCGACGATAAGCAGCGGATAGATCGCGCGCCGTAGCGACGCCGAGAACGTCATGACGGTAGCAAGCGGAATGCCGATCGCGAAAGCCCAAACGAAGCCCAGGAAAATCGCCCAGCTCGTCGAGATCGCGTGCTTGAGCAGATACTGGTGCTGCGCGATCGCGGTGTGGAAGATCGAACTTGGCGGCGGCAGAATGTAGACCGGAACGGAAAAGAATCTGACGATTCCCTCCCACAGCAGCACCGATGCCAGCAGACTGCATACCGGCACCAGAAAACCGAAACCCTTCGACTTCTTGGTAACCGCTTTCGCTGAGGTGGATTGAATTTGAGTCATCACCGTCTCAGTCATTCGAGAAAACTCCAAGCGCCTTGAAGCGCGCTCGCAGATGCGCGGTGTATTCATTAAATTCAGGCGTATCGCGAACATCGAGACTTCGCGGACGCGGTAGATCGATCTGCAGATCTTCGACCACGCTGGCCGGCCGCGCGCTCATGACAATGACGCGGTCGGACATGAACACTGCCTCGTCGATGCTGTGCGTCACCAGAATCGCGGTTTTCTTCGACTGCATCCAGATGCGTTGAAGGTCGGCATTCATCTGGTCCCGCGTCATGGCGTCAAGCGCGCCGAACGGCTCGTCCATGAGCAAGATTTCAGGATCATGAATCAGCGCGCGGCACAGCGCGACGCGCTGCTTCATGCCTCCAGACAACTCATCCGGGTACTTGTTCTCGAACTCCTTCAGGCCGACCTGCGCCAGCAGCTTTCGCGCAATCGGGAGATAAGTTTTGACGTCGAGCCCCCTGATTTCTATCTGAAGCATGATGTTCTGTATCGCCGTCCGCCAATCCAGAAGCTCGGCATTCTGGAAAACGATTCCAAGATTGGTGTAGGGCGAACGAATCGACATGTCGTCGATCCGCACCTCACCCTCGGATGGCGTGGCCAGGCCGGCAATGAGCGACATCAATGTCGTCTTACCGCAACCGCTCGGCCCCAACAGAGACACGAACTCCCCGCGCTTGATCTTCAGATCGACCCGTGCAAGCGCATGCACGGGGCCAGTATCCGTTTCATACGTCTTCGCGACCGCGCGAAGATCTATCAGGGCGCTCTCATTTGTCGCTGCCAACACCAAGCTCATTTCTTGGCGCCTCCCGACGGCTCGGAGAGATATTCATTGGTCGCAACCTTGGCCGGAGTGACAGCGCCCTTGGGCAGATCGGCGTATTCGACCAAGGCATCGATCGTCTTCTGCCAGTCGGATGGGTCAGTCACGCCATAAGGCTTATCCTTCGTCGCCGGCGTATGCAGAAGCTTGATGGTTTCCAGCCACTGGTCGGTCACGACCGGACGGCTGAGCTTGGTGTCCTTGGCATACTGAAAGAAGGCGTCGACCCCCTTTTCGGGATTCTTGACTGCTGCGTTGATCGCTTCGACCGTCGCCTGGGCAAAGCTGCGAACAATCGCCGGGTTCTTCGCAGCGTAGTCATCGCCGACGGTGATACCGTTACTGATGGCCGTGATACCAGCTCCGGCATAAGGCAGCGTGATCAGCTTGCACGCGCACTTCTCCTGCATCAACGGAAGCTGCGTCACCGTATAGCCGAACGAAAAATCGATCTGCTTCTGCATGAAAAGATTGTCGCGCGTCGGCAGATCCACACTCACGCGTTTGACCGAATTAGGATCGAGTCCGCTGCCCTTGGCAAAAGCGGCAAACAGTTGCTCGGGAGCTGAACCGACTCCGAAACCTCCGGTCTTTCCGGCGAGGTCCTTCGCGGTTGCGATCCCGCTGTTCGGCATCGCAAGGATGATGGCGGGCGTGGTCTGGAACATGCCGACGATCTGCTTGGCCTTCAGGCCTTGAGCCACGAACTTGACGAGGGTGCCACCATCGGCGAAGCCAAATTGATCGGTGCCCGCGGCCACGGTCTGAATGGTGTTGGCCGATCCACGCCCGGGCATGGCCGTCACATCAAGTCCGTGCTTCTTGTAGATTCCTTCCGTAATCCCCAGCAGGATCGGCACATGCGAACCGTAGAAGAAGGTATCCATGCGCACGGTCACGGCTGTCTGCGCACTTGCCGTCGATGCAACCCCCGTTGTCACGACTGTAGCCAAAAGCGCTGCCGCAAAACGCGTCGCCTTGGACATCCCGTTCAATCCTGTCATCATTCCACCTCCCCTTTTTGTCGTCGTTGAAATCATTGAGACCGATTAACTAACGATCAGTCCTCCCCGCCGTCGCGCTTCCATTTTCGAGCGTCGTTGGGCGGTCGTTCCGAACAGTTGCAGATGGCTTTCCGCCGGATGACGCAGAGCGATTCAGCGCATCACGAAGGCTCCGCTTCAGTTCGCGATAGTAGATGACGCTCTCCTCCTGAAGGCTGTGCCGCGCGGCCGAGCCGTACTCGCGCCGGACCCAGTCATCCTTGCGGGCGATAGCGTCATGCATCTCATTCATCGGAGGCAGCTTCGCGCGCCCCATTTCGATTCCAGCCACCCATTTCGCCTGCTGCTCACACGCAAAGTTGACGGGGGTATCGATGTTGATCATTCCGACGAAGTAGAGTCCGTCCTGTCCCGGAGGAACGATCCGATTAAACAGCCGCAATCGCCCTTCCGTGGAAACGATGCTAGGCGACAAGAACGGGAACTCGGTGACAAACCCGGTGGCGGCGAACAGCACATCGAACTCGTCGCTCTCGCCATCGGTGAAAGTGATCTTACGGCCATCGATGGAGCCGATCCCGTTCTTGACTTTGATGCGCTTGAACAGGATATCCTGAACAACCGTCGAACTTATCGTAGCATGCACTTTATGGGTCAGCGGCCGAAAGCCGCAGTCGGTCATCTTGCCATGGATGATGCGCACTAGCCCGCGCAGCAGCGCACGGCGCAGCTTCGACGGAATGAAAGGTTTTTGCAGCGCACGCGAAATGTCGTTGAAGCTCACGCCCCGGACAAGGTGCGGCGTCACGAACACCGGCGATCGCGCCACCATCACGACACGCTCAGCCGTTCTGCAGACATCACTACCGATATCGACGGCGCTATTACCCGCACCGACGATACAAACCTTTTTGCCAGCATACGACACAGGATCGCGATAGTCGGCCGAGTGAATATAAGTGCCTTGAAACGCAGCGAGGTCCGAGGAATGAAACGGTCGGTTGAATGGCCCGATCGCGACAACCACAGCATCAAAGACTTCTTCGGGACGACCATCGACCCTTACGATCCAGCCGTCGGTCGTACCCTGCCCTGCAGGCGCGACGTCGGTAACCGCGCAACCAAAACGGACCTTGTCGATCAACCCGAAGTGCTCGGCGTAGCTCTGAAGGTATCGCGCCATATCGCGATGGTCGGGAACGACCTGCGTATCCTTCGGAAACGGATATCCCTCGAATGCGGTCAGGCGCTTCGACGTATTGATATGGAGATTCTTGTAAATAAAGTTGCGACCGTTGTGATCGGCACCGAGCCATGTGCCTCCGACCGCGGATCCTTGTTCAAAGATCGAAACATTCGCCCCAGATGCGACAAGAGTCTTTGCGGTCACCAATCCCGCTGGGCCAGCACCAATGACGGCAATGCGCCGCTTTCGATCATGCTTACTCTTGTTCAAAGCCTGGACCATTAATCCGCCGGAGTAGAACTTCCGGAAGCTTAGACGGCAGCAAATTGCTCGAACAAGTCAGTTTACCGACAGCAATCGTATTAGGATTCTTTATAGAATCTTCGAAACCTCTATATGCGGCTCATTTGTCGGGCTTGAGCGTGAGCGCTTGCAAGCGATTCTGAATATCGCGTATCCGCCATTTTATGTACAATAACGGCCCTTCATTCTGCGGCCCATAAAGCACAATTGCGATGGATGTGCCTGAGCTTCGTGGTCTAGCGTTATACCAATCTGACGCATCACCGAACGACGACATTCGCTCCGACAGGAACGCGGCTATACAAATCGATTACGTCCTGATTCAGCATCCGGATACAGCCTGACGATACAGCATGACCAATCGTGTCCGGTTCGTTGGTACCGTGAATCCGGAAGAGTGTGTCCTTGCCGTTCTTGTGGAGATAAAGTGCAC
>JAFKKL010000311.1 GCA_017305595.1 Hyphomicrobiales bacterium
GTTGCATCCTGAGTGCTGGTGGATACACCAGCATTGCTGGATGGCTTATCCGGCGTATAGTAACTACCCGGCGGCTGCCCATTCGGGCCCGGCGCCTGCGCCACCGGGCTGCCACCTATCTGCGAATATGCCATGAAGCTGCCCAAGGTCCCCTGGAAGAACATGGCCGCCATTGGGGGCGCAGTCAGAATCAAGGTCGTCAGGATCAATCCCATGCCGCCCTGCTGCATCGCCTGCGCCAGATCCTGCGCGCCCTTGCGCAAGGCATCGAGGGCGCGGCCCTGCGAATCCACCGCGCCGTCGGCGTTGCCGTCGCCGAGCTGGCCGTCCGCATCGCCCATCGCCGAGTCTGCGGAGCCGAGGCCACCCTCGCCATCGCCGGGCTCGCCTTGCTGACCCTGTCCCTGCTTGCCCTGCTGGCCGGGCTGCATGCCCTGCTGCGCCAACTGTTCCTGCAACTTGCGCAGCCGCTCGCGCAGCGCCTGCTGATCCTGTTGCAGGCCATTCATGGCGTCGCGATTGCCCTGTTGGCCGCGCTGCCGATCGCGCCGTGAATCCTGACCTTCCTTGAAGGTCTTGTCGCGCAACTGCTGCTGCTTGCGGATCATGTCGCCGAGTTCATTGAGCGACTGCTGCATGTCGCTGTCGCCGCCCTGCCCGGGCCGCGCCATCTGCAAGTTCTCAAGCATCTGCGCCAGTTGATCGAGCAACTGCTTGGCAGCGTCCTTGTCGCCGGAGCGCGACAGCCGCTCCATGCGCTCGATCATGCTGTCGAGATCCTGCTGCCGCATGGTGCGGGTGTTGGGATCGAGCGGGCGCGCCAGTTGCTGCGGATTGTTGCGAAGCCGCTCCGCCAACTGTTGCAGGAATTTGTCGAGCGCCGCGCGCAGATTTTCGGTGAGCTTCTTGATTTCTTCGTCGCTGGCGCCACGCTCCAGCGCCTGCTTCAAGGCGTCCTGCGCCGCGCGCAACGCCTTGTCGACGTCGGTGATGTCGCTATCCTCGATCGACACCGCGAGCGCCCACAGACTTGCCACCACCTCGCGCAGCGCATCGTCGGTGTTCGCGCGCGCAGCCTGCCGCGCCACCGAACGCAAGCCGAGATATTGCCCAGCGTCAGGCGTAAAGGCTTCCGGCGCGATCAACAGCGCCTTCAACGCGACCTCCACCAGCGGAGCCTGATTGGCATCGAGCGCCAGATTGCGGCGCTGCTCGATCAGCGCGCGCGCCAACGGCTTGGTGAACACCCGCTCCGGTAGCCGCATCGCATAGGCTTCGCTGTGCCCTTCGTTGCCGGCTTCGTCACGCGCAGTCAGCGTCATCGTCATCTCGGCGCCGGCGTAAGGATCTTCGCCGAAATCCTTGACGGTCTGGCCGACGCCTTTACGGGTCCGCGCATTCGGCAGTGCCAGCGCCAGTTGCGGCGGATCGAACAGCGGCCGTGCCGTCGTCGGTTCACCGCCTGCTGGCGGATTGTCCGTCCGCACGGTGAAATGCGCGTGAGCTTCGGTGACGCCGTAGTCGTCGTCGATCTGGTAGGTCAGTTGCAGCGAGCCGCGGGCTTGCCGCTCGGGATCCTTGGCGAGCGCGATGGTCGGCGGCCGGTCGAGCACCGCGGTAAAGGCCCAGCGCGGCTGCCCCGAGGGCGCGCGGACTTGGGCCGTGCCGTCGCCGGCGATGGTGAAGTGCCGCTCGCTGGTGCCCTGCGGCGCATCGGCGGCCGGCGGCGCTTCGGTGACGCCACCGCCAACGGCGACATCAAGACTTCCACCGCTGGAGCGGACAATCAGGGTGCTGCCGGCGGGCACCGACATCGGCGCGCCATCCGCGCTGGCGGCGTCCTTGTTGGCGGCGGAGAGAATGATCGGCGGCTTGCCGGTATAGAGCGGCGGCGTCACCCAGGCATCGACGCGGACATTGGCCGGCGCCAGCATGCCGTTCCAGTCGAACGCGGCAGCCAGCCGCGCGGTGCGGTCGCCACCGGCGGCGATGTAGGTGGCAAGCATCAAGAGCACCACCAGCGCGCGCAACGCCCATGGATCGTGGAGCGCCAGGCGCGGCGACGGCAGGCCGGCACGAATCCGTTTCAGCGAGGCCAGCGTGCGCTGCCGCTGCGCCTGCCACAGCGCCAGCGCCACCGGGTCCTGCGACGACACCGTGTCGGCCAGCGCCGTCACCGGACGATGGCGGATGCCGCTGCCATGGTCGAGCCGGCGCAGCGCCTCGTCGCGGCGCGGCCAGCGGAACCGGATCAGCGGCACCAGCGCCGCGAGGCCCAGCACCGCAAACAACCCGAGCCCAATGATGCGTGCGACAAACGGTAGCGCCAGCCACAGACCGGCCCAGGACACCGCCAGGAACAGCCCGACGACGCAGAGGATACGCGCCGCGTGAGGCCAGCCGCGCTCCCAGGCCAGCGCCCAGGTCGCGCGCTTCACCGCCTGTTCCAACACGGCATTCGCGGGCGGCCGCGCGGACGTCGCGGCATCGCGAAGGGGATCGGTCGGATCAGGTGCGGTGGCGCTCAATCAATTCTCCGGCGAATTTCGAAGAAAGCATCAGCACCCTAGCACAACGGCGGCATTGAGGCACGGTTCGCGCACGGCACCACCACCAAACCTGCATCACACGCAGACGTGACGACGCCGGATCACAACCAGGGCGCGGGCGTGTCCATCGCGATCAACTGATCGACGTCGATGCGCGGGCGTACCACGGCATACTGATCGTCCTTGACCAGCACCTCGGGCACCAGCGGCCGGGTGTTGTAGGTGCCGGCCTGCACCGCGCCATAGGCGCCGGCGGTCATGATCGCCAGCAGATCGCCTGCCTTCGGCTCCGGCAGCGTGCGGCCGAGCGCGAGGTAGTCGCCGGTCTCGCACACCGGACCGACGACGTCCGCCACCAGCACCGGCGCATCGGGCGCGGCCGCGCGCACCGGCATGATCTGGTGATAGGCCTCGTACAAGGTCGGGCGGATCAGGTCGTTCATCGCGGCGTCGATGATGACGAAATTGCGCACGTCGCCGCGCTTCACATAGATCACGCGCGTGACGAGAATGCCGGCATTGCCGACGATCATGCGGCCCGGTTCGAACATCAGCGTGCAGCCAAGATTGTGCGTCACGCGCTTGACCATCGCCGCATAAGCCAGCGGCTCCGGCGGCGCGGCGCGATCCTCATAGTAGGGCACGCCAAGCCCGCCGCCGAAATCGACGTGCGAAATGGTGTGGCCGTCACTGCGCAGTACGGTGACGAATTCCGCAAGCAAACGGAACGCCGCTTCCATCGGCCCGAGATCGGTGATCTGGCTGCCGATATGCATATCGACACCGCTCACCGCAATGCCGGGCAGCTTGGCCGCCTTGGCATAGACCTCGCGGGCGCGCGCGATGGGAATGCCGAACTTGTTTTCGGATTTGCCGGTGGAAATTTTCGCGTGCGTGCCGGAATCGACGTCGGGATTGACGCGGATCGAGATGTGCGCGGTGTGCCCCATCTGCGACGCCACCTGCGACAGCAATTCCAGTTCGGGCTCGGATTCGATGTTGATGCAGCGGATGCCGTGCGACACCGCGAGCCGCAGCTCGTCGGCCGTCTTGCCGACGCCGGAAAACAGAATCTTGTCGGCTGGAATGCCCGCCGCCAGCGCGCGCTTGAGTTCGCCGCCGGATACAACGTCCGCACCCGCGCCGAACTTCGCCAGCGTGCGCAGCACCGACTGATTCGAATTGGCCTTCATCGCGTAGCAGACCAGATGGTCGGTGCCGGCGAAGGCTTCGGTGAAGACGCGGTAGTGCCGTTCCAGCGTCGCCGTCGAATAGCAATAGAACGGCGTTCCGACCGCGTCCGCGACCGCGGACAGGTTCACGGCTTCGGCGTGCAGCACGCCGTCGCGATAGTCGAAATGGCGCATGGGCGCTTAGTCCAGAATCGGATCGAGAACGAACGACCGTTTGCGGCCCCTCGCCGCCGTCGGCTCCCGGTTCTGTTCGGCCGTCGGATTGAACACGCTGCCCGGCTCCGCAGGCGCGGCATCCTGCGACGCGGTCGGCTGCGGCGCGTTGGGCGGCAGGTCGAGCGGGCCCTTACGCCCGCAACCGGCCAGCGCCAGCGTCGCGGCGGTCAACAGAATCACGGCCCATCGGGACGAGACCGGGCTTGATATGCGGCTCACAGTAGAGTTCCCCAAAAATGCGGCGTCACCATACAAAGATTGAACGGCGCTGGCGAGCCCCGCCACGGCGGGAAATTTCGCCGATTTTTCACACGCGGCCCGATTTTTGCTCTTTTTCCAAGCGTTTGAGCCAGGCCTTGGCTTGCGCGCGGACGTTCTTCGGCGCGGTGCCGCCATAGCTGACGCGGCTTTTCACCGAGGCTTCCACCGACAGCACGTCCAGCACCGCGGCCGTGATCTTCGGCTCGACGCCCTGCATCTCCTTCAGCGGCAGTTCGTGCAGCGCCACGCCCTGCTTCGAGGCAATGCCGACGATGCGCCCGGTGACGTGATGTGCGTCGCGGAACGGCATCTTCAGGGTGCGCACCAGCCAGTCGGCGAGATCGGTCGCAGTGGCATAGCCTTCGCCCGCCGCGAGTTTCATGCGCGCCTCGTCCGGCACCAGATCGCGCACCATGCCGGCGATGGCGCGGATCGCCAGCGAGATCGCGGCGAAGCCCTCCATCGCACCCTCTTTGTCTTCCTGCATGTCCTTCTGATAGGCGAGCGGAAGGCCCTTCATCACGATCAAGAGCGCGTTGAGCGAGCCAATCACGCGGCCGGTCTTGGCGCGCACCAGCTCGGCGGCGTCAGGATTGCGTTTCTGCGGCATGATCGAGGAGCCGCTGGTGAACTTGTCGGAGAGCCGCACCAGACCAACCAGCGGCGAGGTCCAGATCACGATCTCTTCCGCGATCCGCGACAGATGTACCGACGCAATTGCCGAAGCTGACAATGTCTCCAGCACGAAATCGCGATCGGATACCGCGTCGAGCGAATTGGCCATCGGGCGGTCGAAGCCGAGCGCCTTGGCGGTCGCATGACGATCGATCGGGAACGAGGTACCGGCCAGCGCCGCCGCACCGAGCGGACTTTCGTTGAGCCGCTTGCGTGCATCGGCAAAGCGGCCGCGGTCGCGCGCCGTCATCTCGACATAGGCGAGGAGATGATGACCGAACGTCACCGGCTGCGCGGTCTGCAAATGGGTGAAGCCGGGCATCACGGTATCGGCGTGCTCAAGCGCGCGCTCGGCCAGCGCTTGCTGCAAACCCGCCAGCGCCGCGTCGATGGCGTCGATGGTATCGCGCACGAACAGCCGGAAATCGGTCGCCACCTGATCGTTGCGCGAGCGCGCGGTATGCAACCGCCCCGCCGCCGGGCCAATCAAGTCGCTCAAGCGGCTCTCGACATTCATATGAATGTCTTCCAGCGCGCGCTTGAAGGTGAATTTGTCCGCCGCGATCTCTGACAAAATCGTGTCTAGACCTTTGGCGATGTTTTTTGCATCACTCGCGGTGATAATGCCCTGCGTGGCAAGCATGGCGGCGTGCGCCTTGGATGCGGCGATATCCTGCGCGTAAAGGTGGCGATCGACGTCGATGGAGACGTTGATTTCCTCCATGATCGCGTCAGGTCCATCCTCGAACCTGCCGCCCCACATCTTGTTGCTCATGCTTGTCGCTCTTGCCTTATCGCTTTTGGTCTTGCCGCTCGATCTGCCCGGCACGCGCCGGATCGGCGATTCCGCTTTGCGCCCGGCTTGCCGTATAAACCCCTGCATAGCCGCATCACACCCCGGATGACAAACGATATGCCCGACAATTCGCCTGCCCGCCCCGCCGCTCGCCGCCTGCCGCTGCTGCTCAGCGCCATCGCGGCCGGCGCCATCGTTGGCTACGGCATCGTCACCCAGTGGAACGCCATGCAGCAGAAGGCCGGCGGCGACCCGGATTGCGCGCCCGCGATGGCGGTGGCGAAGAAAGTCGCCCCGTTGGCGACCGGCGAGGTGGCGGGACTGACCATCGTTCAGAAGCCGATGAAGATGCCCGATCTGGCCTTCGACGACGGCCAGGGCAACCCGAAAAAACTCTCGGACTGGCGCGGCAAGACCGTGCTGCTCAACCTGTGGGCGACTTGGTGCGTGCCCTGCCGCAAGGAGATGCCGGCGCTGGAACGGCTGGAAGCCAAGCTCGGCGGCGACAAGTTCCAGGTGGTCGCCGTCAACATCGACACCCGCGACCTCGAGAAACCGAAAGCCTTCCTCAAGGACGCCAACCTGACCCGGCTCGGCAATTTCAGCGATGCCAAGGCCAAGGTGTTCCAGGATCTCAAGAGCATCGGCCT
>JAFKKL010000312.1 GCA_017305595.1 Hyphomicrobiales bacterium
CGATGCCGGCACGGCGGTGACGATCGCCACGCAAAACACCTCGGTCGCCCCGATGCAGGCTCATCTCTCCACCATCACGTGGGACGGAGCGCCAGCGCTGGCCCTGATCCTGACCGAAACCGTGAGCGCATCAGCGACCACGCCCGCTGCGATCGCTACGCCCTCGCCTCCACCGCCCGCCGCCGGTCAAATCAACGCCGAAGAACTCGGCGCGATTCTCGACACCATGGCCGAAGGCGTGGTGATGTTCGATGGGACCGGTCGCATCAGCGCCTGCAATCGTAGCGCCGAAGCACTGTTCGGCGCCAGCGGCGACGAACTCACGCAGCGGGCGTTGCCGGAATTGTTCGCACCGGAAAGCGAAAAGGCGGTGCGTGACTATTTCGACAGTGTCGCCAAGTCCGATGCCGCCAGCCTGCTCGATCACGGGCGCGAAGTGTTGGGACGCGTGCGCGAGGGCGCATTCCTGCCACTGGCGATGACGATGGGCCGCACCATGCCGGGCAGCGCGAACTTCTTCGCGGTGTTCCGCGATCTGACGCAAAGCAAGAAGGACGAGGCCGCGCAGCATCTCGCGCGACGCCAGACCGAACGCGCCGCCACTGCCAAAGCCGATGTGCTGGCGCGCGTCAGCCACGAGATCCGCACGCCGCTCAACGCCATCATCGGCTTTGCCGATGTCATGATCGACGAACGTTTCGGACCGTTGGGGCATGAACGCTATGCCGAATACCTCAAGGACATTCGTGCGTCCGGCGAGCGCGTCTCCGCCATCGTCGATGAAATGCTCGATCTGTCGCGGGTCGAAACCGGCAAACTCGACCTCGCCTTCGGTCACCACGACCTCAACGATCTGCTGGAACAGTGTGTGGCGGTGATGCAGCCCCGCGCCAATCGCGAGCGGATCATCATCCGCACGTCGCTTGCCCATACGCTGCCGACCATTATTGCCGATGCGCGCACGCTGCGGCAGATCACGATGAACCTGATCGGCAATTCGATCCATCTTGCCAACGCCGGTGGCCAGGTGATCGTCTCCAGTGCGCTCTCCGACGACGGCAATGTCGTATTGCGGGTGCGCGATACCGGACATGGCATGAACGACAACGAACTCGCCGCCGCTGTCGAACCGTTCGGCGTTCCGATGCCGGACCAGACGCCCGGTCACGTCGGCGTCAGCCTTGCGCTCACCAAGGCCTTGGTCGAAGCCAACCGCGCGCGGTTCCAGATCAAGAGCGTGCCGCGATCCGGCACGCTGATCGAAGTGACGTTCCCGCGAGTCACGGCGCGCGCATAACGCTCACGTGAACGACGAGCGCGGCGACAATCAACCGGCTCGGCGCTGCTGCGACATGAAGCACCTAGCGTGCTGGTCTCCGCGACGCGCGCGTCGTATAATTGTCGGCACGATCAATGGAGCGCGGATGTCGACCTTCTCAGGGAAATGCGGTCTCGCCGTCGTGGCGACGGTCTTGTGCCTGACCGCGTCCGCCGTCCGCGCCCAATCCGAACCGGTGCGATACTGGATTCCGTTCGGCCCCTTCGGTTTCGGCGATGGCGCAACCGCTACGACGGGCATGGAAACCTATAGCAACGTTCCGAGTTTCAACTTCGAGAACGCCGATAAGACTGGCTTCGTGTTCAGAAGTTACAGCGCTCCCGTCACTGCGTTGACATCTGGTTTCGGATGGAGCGGGCTCGGCAACACGACCGCGTTCAGCACGCTGGATTCGTTGTCCCACGAACGCACACAGTTCGGCTACAGCTTCAAAGGTGCGGGCGACATGCCGGTGACGCTGTTCGGCGGCGTCGATACCCTGAAGCACAATCCGGATGCTTTCAGCACCATGACGTCTTTCAACTCAAACACAGGCACCGCTGCCGCCTACGGCGTTCATGCAGGGATTGAGGTACGGCCGACATCGAACCTCACCTGTCTTTTTCGGCCGGCTACACGCAGGAGCAACCCGGCCTCGCAGGTGGCGACCTGAGTTCATCCCTGCTGCCCCGAGCCCTTGGCGGAACACGTTAGAGCGTGATGACTTGCGTTTGAATCGTCATTGCGAGCGAAACAATCCAGAGGGCACAAGCAAGGACTTGATCGTCTCATCGCTTGCGCTCTTCGCGATGACGACAAAATGAGCGATCGAACGTAACGCTTTAGGCGTCATTGCGGGTACGCATTCCTTAGCGCCCGACCAGAAATTTTATTTTACAGGCAGATTAGCAGCCCGAAAAGCGTCGTCCCTGCGCAGGCAGGGACGACCCGGGTGAAAAGGCGTTTTGCAATCGCCGCTCAGGCGTTCTTCAGCGCGACGCGGAAGTCGGCTTCGGTCTTCGACTTCACCTCGTCGAGAGTAACGCCGTCGGCCAGTTCGATCAGCGCCATGCCGTCGTTGCCATGTTTGTCGATGGTGAACACCGCGAGGTCAGTGACCACCATGTCCACCACGCGCTCGCCGGTCAGCGGCAGATTGCACTGCTTGAGCAGCTTGGAGCCGTCCTTGGCGACGTGCTCCATCACCACCACGACGCGCTTGACGCCGGCGACGAGGTCCATCGCGCCGCCCATGCCCTTGACCATCTTGCCGGGGATCATCCAGTTGGCGAGGTCGCCGTTCTGCGCCACCTGCATCGCGCCGAGGATCGACAGGTCGATATGGCCGCCGCGCACCATACCGAAGGAATCGGCGCTGGAGAAATAGCTGGTGTCCGGCAGCTCGGTCACGGTCTGCTTGCCAGCATTGATAAGGTCGGGGTCTTCGTCACCCTCATAGGGGAACGGCCCCATACCGAGCATGCCGTTCTCGCTCTGCAACGAGACGTCGACGCCGTCCGGAATGAAATTCGATACCAGCGTCGGGATGCCGATGCCGAGATTAACGTAATAGCCGTCGCGCAATTCCTTCGCTGCGCGAGCGGCCATCTGTTCGCGGGTCCATGCCATCGCTCTCTCCTACAATCCTGAACCGTTACGCCGGGCGCTTGCGCAGGGTGCGCTGCTCGATACGCTTCTTGTCGGTGCCCACCTCGATGATGCGCTGAACGAAGATACCCGGCGTATGGATGTGATCGGGGTCGATCTCGCCCGCCGGCACCAGATGCTCGACTTCGGCGACGGTGATCTTGGCGGCTGTCGCCATCATCGGGTTAAAGTTGCGGGCCGTCTTGCGGTAGACCAGATTGCCCGCGGTATCGCCCTTCCAGGCATGGACGATGGCCAGATCGCCGAACAGGCCGCGCTCCATCAGATACTTCTGGCCGTCGAATTCCTTCACTTCCTTGCCTTCGGCGATCAGGGTGCCGACGCCGGTCTTGGTGTAGAACGCCGGGATGCCCGCACCGCCGGCGCGAATGCGCTCGGCCAATGTGCCCTGCGGCGCGAATTCGAGTTCCAGTTCGCCGGCAAGGAATTGCTGCGCGAAAAGCTTGTTCTCGCCCACATAGGACGAGATCATCTTCTTGATCTGGCGCGTCTCCAGCAGGCGGCTGAGCCCGATGCCGTCGACGCCGGCATTGTTGGACACCACGGTCAGATTCTTGACGCCGGACTCGCGCAGCGCATCCGACAGCGTCTCGGCGATACCGCACAGGCCGAAGCCGCCGGACATCACCATCATGCCGTCTTTGAGAATGCCATCGAGTGCCGATTTGGCGTCGGGATAAACCTTGTTCATGGGGATACGACCTGATCGAGGAAAGACGCGGGAAAGTGGGCGTGCCAGGGTGGCAAACGTCAAATCTAAGTTGTATTAGGCGAAATCGCCGCGGCACGTCAATTGCGGCGGGCCAGCTCCCGCGCCGCATGGGCAGCCTTGAACGGGCAGCCTTGAAAGCGTCAAGAAAACCCATCAAGTTGCGCGGGATCGTGGCCCCGACGCGGCTGGCGCCACCCTCAAACATCAACCGATCCGAGTAGGCCATTGACCATCACCCAAGGAATGAAGCGCCTGGGGTTGCCGATCGCGGCAATCCTCGGCGTCGTGCTGGCCGGCTTGGCCAGCATTTCCTTGCTGCTCGACCGGGACGCCCTGCGCCAGGCCGTCGAGGCGCAAATCCGCGCCGTCACCGGGCTCGACCTGATGGTCAACGGCGGGATCGACGTCACCGTGTTTCCGCAGAGCCGCGTGGTCTTCCACAAGGTCGGCTTGAAGGGCGGCGGCGCGACCGATGCGGCGTTGAGCGTCGATACGATGGTGGCGAACCTGCGGCTGCTGCCGCTTCTCATGCAACGCTTCCAGATCGCCGACGTCATTCTGTCGCGGCCGCAGATCCGGGTGGTGCGGGAGGCCGACGGCAGCAGCAACTGGACGCCGTTCATCGACGCCCTGACCCGCACCGTCAAGCCCGGTGCCGAAACCCCGCTGTCGTTCTCGGAGATTCGCATTCAGGACGGCGCTCTGACCTATACCGATGCCGCCAAGCAGGTCGAAACCATCGGGGACATTAATCTCTCGCTGGCGTGGCCCTCGATCTCACGCTCGTTCGCCGCCACCGGGCAGTTCGACTGGCGCGGCGCCCGCGTCGACGGCAGCATCAGCGTCAACGACTTCATCGCCGCCCTCTCCGGCGAACGGTCTGGACTGAAGGTCCGCATCGCCGCGCCGGCTTTGAAGCTCGCTTTCGACGGTGCCGTCGCCAACAAGACCAGCCTGGTGATGGACGGCACATTGACCGCGGACAGCAACTCACTGCGCAGTGCGCTGCGCTGGTTCGGGCAGACGCCGCCGGGCCAGGGCGGCTTTGGACGATTCGCGCTGAAGGCTCGCGCCAACCTGGTCGGCCCGTCGCTGGCGCTCACCAACGTCAATGTCGAGCTCGACGGCAACGCCGCAGAAGGCGTGATGACCTACAGCAATATCGGGCGCCAGACCCTGCAAGCAACATTGGCCGCCGGCACACTCGATTTCACGCCCTACGTCAGCACGTTCAGGTGGCTCGCCTCCGGCGCGCGCGACTGGAACCGGCAACTGTTCGACCTGAGCGCGCTCTCGACCACCGACCTCGACATCCGCCTGTCCGCGGCGAAGCTGACGGTCGGATCGACCAGACTCGGCCGCACCGCGCTCGGCGCCAACCTGCGCAACGGCTCGCTGGCGCTCAGCGTGGCGGAGGCGCAGATCTTCGGCGGCATCGCCAAGGGCTCGTTCGGCATTTCGCGCGACGATGTCGCAGCCGACATCAAGGCGCAGTTTCAACTGGTAGACGTTGACCTGCAAAGCTGTGCCAACGAACTGTTCGGCACTGGCAAACTTTCCGGACGCGGCAACCTCACCGTCGTTCTTGGCGCGACAGGTTCGAGCCCGTTCGGATTGGCGCAGACACTCGCCGGGACCGCCACGCTCATTGGGCATGACGGCGCCATCAGCGGTTTTAATGTCGAACAGCTTTTGAAGCGGCTGGAGCGGCGGCCGTTGTCTGGCGGCGGCCACTTCCGCAGCGGTCAGACACCGTTCGAGACCTTGAAAATCGCCGTTCGATTCAGCGACGGCGTGGCGACCGCCGACGATATCCAGATCAACGGCCCGAATGCCAATCTGACCCTGACCGGCACCGCTTCTGTACCGCTGCGCGAATACGATCTCAAGGGCGTCGCCAGTCTCGTCTCCACATCGACTGACGCCGCGAAATTCGAACTGCCGTTTGTGGTTCAAGGCCCCTGGGATGATCCGCTGATTTTCCCCGACCCGGTCAGTCTGATCCGTCGCTCCCCTGCCTCGGCGCCGCTGCTCGACGCGGTGAAGGACCGTCGCACCCGCGACGCCGTCCGCTCCGTTCTGGAGCGCATCACCGGACAGAAGCCTGCGCCGGCCCCCACGACAGAGACCGGCGCCGCGGCGCCGGCAAAATCAAACTAAGCCGTGGTGCGATTCACATCGGCGCGGCATTGCCGCCTCGCCTGCTGGAGAGTTTTGCCGCCAGTGATGCCGTGACGATGGCCAATGTGACGGCGCCGATGATCAGCGCGCAGATTGCATTGATCTCCGGCTTCACGCCCAGCCGCACCTCGGAATAGATCCGGATCGGCAAGGTGGCCGAGCCCGGCCCGGTGGTGAAGCTGGCGATCACCAGATCGTCCAGCGACAAGGTGAAAGCCAGCATCCAGCCGGCGGCGATGGCCGGCGCAATCAACGGCAGCGTCACCGCGACGAAGGCCTTCACTGGCCCGCAGCCGAGATCCATCGCTGCTTCTTCCAGGCTGCGATCGATACTGCCCAGCCGCGACTGCACAATCACCGCGACGAAGCACATCGTCAGCGTGGTGTGGGCGATGGTCACCGTCCAGAAACCGCGCTCGGCGCCGAGC
>JAFKKL010000313.1 GCA_017305595.1 Hyphomicrobiales bacterium
CAGGTGGATGCTTCCGGGCGTCCGACACTGAAGCCTTCCGTCTGGCGTCAGACCGGTTGTCGGTCGCACTTCTGGCTTCGGCGCGGTCGCGTCGAGTGGTGCGACTGAGCTTCGCGTCAGTCGACATCGGGCTCGATGCCGACGAGCGTGAACCTCTCGCGGACGATCGCCTGGTTGCGCAGTACCCGTTTGACCTTCAGCCTGGCGCGGGAATTGGCGTTCACGTATTCCTTGTTGAATAAGCCCAACTCATGAGGAGTGAGGTTGCGGTCCACCGCGCCTCGGATCGTGCCGCGCTCGTCGTCGGTCCTGAATTCGAATTGATGCGACTCCGGGAGAACGCCGGCGAGCTGACCGCGGACGATCTCGTTGTCGTCGACGACCGTCGTCGTCTTGGCGCGCTCGACCGCCCTCGCCACCACGTCCGAGCCGAAGTTCCGGTCAGTTTCGCCGGACACCAAACGCACGGTTGCCCCGCTCTTTCGCATGAGATCGAAGAATTCGCCCGAAGCCGCCAGCACGCGCTGGTCGATCTCCTCGACCGCGCTCCTGAAGTCTTCCTCGTCGTCCTCGCCGAACGCCATCAGGAGTCGGGTCGCTTCGTCGACCGCTGTCTTCAGAGAGGAATCCAACATCTGATGCTGCGGCTGCACTTCCTCGAGCAGAAATCCGAACGATCCTCTGACGATGTTCGTGATGTGAAGCGTCGAGGAAGATCGACGCGGGACCGTCCCACGCTCGGCCAGGCCGACTGTGTCGTGGGCATGCACCATGGAAACCAGATCCTGAAACTGACCGACGGCCGAGCCGGCGAAGCCACTTTCGATTCCTTGGGAGCCGAGGACCGGCCTGCCTCCGAAGAAGAGCGCCGCAGACGCGAGCGTCTCCGGCGGCATCGCCTGCAATCTCGCCAACGCTTCCTTCAGTTCGTTCAACTGGTCTTCGAGCCCGAAGCGGGACATGACGTCCCGATCGCCGACCCGGTCGAGCAACGCGGTGACCTCGGATATGTTCGCCTCGATGTAGTCGCGTTCCAACTTGCGCAGGCTGGTCATGTGCCGTCTCCCATGTCGGGATCGGACGAGGTTGGTTCGGGCCCCAGCAAGTTCAAAGCTTGATCGTCTTCGGCGACAGTGTCCAGCGGCACCTGCACCATCCCCTTCCACACCAGATCTTCCCGCCGGTGCGAGAACAGACTGAGGTAGTAGCGCGTAAGATCAACCAGAATCTGGTCATCTCCGTCGAGATCGAGCGGGAGAAAGTCGACGTGAAACGAGGCTTTGACCTGAGCACGTCCCAGCACGGGTCTGTTGGCCTGCCAAATGAGGCCAAGATCGTGCAACGTCCTCACATGCGGCGGCCGACGGAGAAACGTGATGGCGTCGATGTCCTTCGGTTCCTTACCCTTCTCCACGAAGCTTCCGTCAATCCACTGAAAACCTGTGCCGAAACCTATCGCTCTGAGCGCCTTCCTGTGCAGAAGCCATCCCCGAAGAATCGACTTCCGGCCCTCGCTGAAGGCGAAGAACTGGACGACGTCGAGCGCCGAACCTCTGTACGGCGACATGTCGCTTGACGGGCCCGCTGGCGTGTCCCCTACGAAGGGAGGCAATAGGCCATCGATGTTAAAATCAGGTATGGGCATGAAATCGATCGACAGGTCGTGGAGGGCAGCAGGCGGTCCGGCCGTGCGGGAAAAGAGTGGGGCGAGCGCGCAAACCGGACTTGAACTCACTGAGATGTCCGATTGTGTTGCAAAACAATTCAACCGGTCAACTTCGACCATTGGTTTATCGGTGGAAAGCATTAACGGTACGGATGAGTGCCCAGTACCGATCTCCCCCGCCCGAACACTGGCAGGCCATCTTGGACGACGCCGTAGCCGATGCCAGGCCCGCAGTCGACCCAATCTGGAAAGCAGAGGCTCTGCGACATCGCCTGGCACCCGCTGCGATCGGCCTTCCGGCGCTGCGGTCTTGGCGCCATTCGGATGGCGCCGAACTGTAATCGCTCAAAGTGATCCAACCGACGATTTGGGGTTATTCGCCGTCCCGGAAGTGTGTCGTTCTTTCCTTAGATTCCGTACGTTCTCAAAGTAGGACGGCTGCCGAGCGCTCGATATGTATTTGTCCACGAACTCCAACACGGAATTGTCGCGCCCGTAGACATACTTGATGGCATGCTCTGTCGTTCGAACATTCGTGGATTCGATCAGTTCCTTCTGTGGCTGGGCCCGGAAAGCGGCTTCCGCATCCTTGGAATGAACTGCGATGAAAAGGCGGTCGGGGGCTATGGGCAGCGTAAGGTAGCAGTCGGGTGCGCCAAATTTCCCTGAGATAAACAAAGGCCTGTCGGAAGTGAGAAGACGAGGGATGTCGCCTTCGGTGGTAATGACGAACCAATGCATATTGTTCAGCAACTGGCCGATTCCCTGGTGATTGATTAGGTCCGGCAATTCGCTCATCGCCCACTTTGCTTTGGCGTCCGGATCCTCCTGCGCGATGAACTCTTCCAAAGAGCGGGTCTCGCCGGCTTTCTTGTTTTTATCGTATTGCTCGCGGAGGACCGGAAGGCCCTTTTCCCAATCGTCGTCCCAAATGCCGACCAGAGCGGCTACATCCTCCGGCGTACGCATGAGCAGCGAAAGAAGGAAAAGCGACCACGCCGATTTGTGCTTTTGATCGCCATTGATCGCCGGGGCGTCCGTCTCGAGCAGCTTCAGGGCGTCGGCCGCGTGGTTGTCCACGGAGCTCATGAAATCGTCCTCGATGCGCTGCGCGATCAGTTTTGGGACGCCCTTCGTTTCGTACAGACGGTCCTGGAATCCCGTGCCCCTCGGAACGACGCGACGATCATGAATCTTGTCGTGGGGCCGACTGTACTCGCAGATCTTGCCGTCGCCATCGCACCAACGCTTTGAATAGAACACTGGAATGTAGTGATGGCGGATGGAGACTTGGGGTTCGATCGCGAGCTTCGTGTTGCCGCACTCAGCCTGCGTTTCGGCCGTACACGGCCGGATGTACCAGTGCCCGCAGAATTCGCATCTGATTGTCGCGGAGCGCGTCATCGGACCTCGTCGGGTGTGCCTTCCCGGGCATCGCGCCCTCCGATAACTCGGTTGTGCCGCCGCCGGAGCGCTCTTCTAGCATGCAGGCCAGGCCGCCAGAACCCTCGCGGCCGATCCGCAGAGCGCGACACGACGGTCTGCCGCGGATCCTATTCATCGGCATCCGCGAGGCGGCGGTCGACGATGTCGCAGAGGCTGACCGCCTTCAGCCGCTTCTCCGCAAGAAGTCAAATACCACGCCTCGCCGGCGTGTTTGACTCTGGCCCTGTCGAGGCATAGTTGAGAGGATGAGTGAACTCTTCCTGAACGCGATCAAGTCGCTCCAGCTCGGTCTCGAGGACTACCAAACGAACGATCCGAAGCGCTCGCTGTCGGCTGTCCGAAACTTCTACGCTGGCACACTGCTGATGGCGAAGGCCGCACTCATCAAGCAGGTTCCCGAAGCGGATCCCGCGCTCGTCCTGGCGGCGTCGTACAAGCCCAAGCCCGACGGCGGCGGCGGCCTTGTACTGGTCCCGAGCGAGAGGACGATCGACTTCAACGAAATCGGCCAACGCTTCAAGTCGTTCGGGCTCGCGATCGACAACGCCGCGCTCCGCAACCTCAACCGGATTCGCAACGAGACCGAGCACAACTATACCTCCGCAAGCCATCAGGCCGTGCGCGAGGCGATCTCGCAGGCGTTTCCGGTCGTCGTCGACTTGTTCGGCCTTCTAGGCGAACTGCCTCACGAACACCTGGCGGAATGCTGGAAGACGATGCTTGAGGCCAAGCATCTCTACGACAAGGAGTTCGCGCAGTGTCAGGGCTCGTTCAGGGAGGTACCGTGGACCTCCGAATCGATGGCCGCCGCCGTCAGAACGTGCCCCTCCTGCCGCTCCCATCTGGTGCAACTGGCCGAAGATTCCTCCACGGAGCCTACCGACCTGGAAGCGAGATGCCGGCAGTGCGGCGCGGAGATCGCGGCTGGGCGCCTGTTCGAGGCATCGCTCAACGACTACTTCGGTGCCGATCTCTACGCGGCGGCCGCCGACGGCGACATCCCGCCCCTTGGGACATGCCGCGCGTGCGGCTTCGGAACGTACGTCCTAGACGAAAACGCGTGCGCATTCTGCGAGGACGGCCTGACGAAGTGCGAGATGTGCTCGGAGCCGCTGACGCCGTTCAACGTTTCTCCCGACAGCGACCGGATGTGCGACTACTGCGCACACGTTCTTTCGAAGGATTGATGCGTCGGAGGCATGAAGGAGTAAACAGGTCTTCGCGCGGTCGGACCCGCGTTTGCCTGCCTTCACGACTGATGTGGCATTCTGCGTATAATGGAAAGAACCAGACGCGTCACCGATTCGACCGGTCGCGCCTTGACTTCGCGTTCAATTGAGCCACGACGAAGACCGATGGTCCCTGGCTGATCGCATCGAGCAGGGCGATGAATAGATCAGTGACCGTTTTCCTGATGTCGGAGTCCAGCGCGAGCCAAGCATCGGGGGCTTGCTCGAACAACGTGGGTTCGGTTGGGTTCAACGCGAATCCTTTGGCCGCCTGCTTCCGGCCGACTAGGCCGCGGCACCGATCGACAAGTCGACCGTTGGCTTCCCGCACGTCGAGCTCCGCAAAGAAGCCAACTCTGCCTTTTTTGTCGAAACTGGATCGCCAACATACGTGAATCGTCAGCACCCAGGTCCGCCTGTCGCCATCGCTCCGGGTCCAGAGCAATTCGATTGAATCGGTCAGGCCGACGGCAAATCGCCCGAAATTTTGCTTTCCGGACGCCGACGCCGTGCGAACCTGAAACGTGGTCCCTCCCGGCTTGTTGCGATCACGGGCGACGCTTCGCAATTGATCTTCGATCGTTTCGACAAGCACGCGGCGGGCGTTCGCGTGCGCAACATCCCACGCCTCATTCGCTGCACTCAAGGCTGCCATCCGAACGTCCCGCTCGGTTTCGGTCTTCATGAGCCTTTCGGAGGCTTCGTCCACCTCAGGATGTGTGCCCGCTCCGTCCATACCGGCGAGTATCGAGTCGAGATGTTCGATGACTTCAGCCATCGTCTGGATTCGGACGGTAGGATCGCGGCGGATCATCTGGGAAAGCAAAGCTTTCAGGCGGCCGAGGCCGTGCCCATCGAGGACCTCGCGGTAAGGCGGCTCGTCCAGCCGTTCTCTAGGCAGGATCACACCGCCCGACAGCATGAAGAATATGACTTTACCCAGTGAATAGACATCCGCTTCTGGACCGACTTCGAGTTTGCCGCCGCCTTCGAGTTCCGGAGCCATGAACATAGCAGGACCCGGCCTTTCTGCGTCTTCGGTCTGACGAGGCCGGTCGTCGTCTATGAGACAGATGCCGAAGTCGGAAACCCAAACGTCGTCGGCGTCCTTTTTCGGAAACAGCACGTTGCCCGGTTTGACGTCGCGGTGAACGATCCGCGGCGAATGCGTGTGCGCCGCTGCGAGACCGGAAGCGATCTGACGCGCCACGCCGATCACGCGCCTCGCGTCGCCCTTGAAACGCGCTGCGTCGTCGAGGCTACCGCCCTCTGCGAGGGGCATAACCAGATATCTGCGGTCCTTTTTCGAGATCGGATCGTGCAACGCCGACTTGTCGATCAGAGGCATGACGTTCGCGTGCTTCAACGCGGCAACAGCCTCAACTTCGTTCCGGAAGCGATCGATCCGCTTCCCGTTCCGCAGACGTTTGAGTGCGAAGAGGCCCGGTTGGCCGCCCGTCCGATCCTTGACGCGATAGACGTGCGCCTGGCCGCCCTCATCGATGGCGTCGACGATGTCCCATTTTCCGTATTCGTCTTCTGCCACGCGCGAATTTCACCTCTCTCCGGCCCCGCAGGCCATGTAGTGTTTCCTCGGCGTTCACGCCATGGGACAGACAACCTAGGCGCCCCCTGACCAGCCATCTCGTCCAACCTGTCCGTGGAAAGACGCCCCCGTGAATGGCACGCCGTTGAGTTTCGCGCAGTGCCGCGACCGACCCGATGGCCAACTGCGTTGTAGTAAAGGGCGGCCTCGAGCGCTCAGCCGAATCCGCTTCGCCGCCGCACAGAGAGGCGATTCACCGCCTGCTCCTTTTTTCTGGCGCATTCTTCTCGCGGATGGCACATTTAACGGATCACGGTGCTCCACCGTGGTGCTCCACCGCAAAAATCCGGCGGTTCGGGAAAAGCCTGTTTTTGAAGGACTTCTGCGCTGTCCGAAAGCGATGGCG
>JAFKKL010000314.1 GCA_017305595.1 Hyphomicrobiales bacterium
GCTCGATCCACCATTCGTCGAGATCGTAAAGCCGTGCGGGATCGCGTGGCGCGCTCAGCATCAGGCGGCCGGCTTCCGCGATGCGCTCCTGCCGCCGCAGCCATTGAATCTTGCTGAAGATATAGCCGGCATCGCCATGCAGACTATGCGGCACGTTATCGAGCAGCGCTTTCGCATTCGATGCACGCTTCGAGACGGCGATGCGGGCCCGCGCCAACGCGAGTTGATCGCTGCCGAGACGATGCGCCGTACGTAACGCTGCTTCGTATCCGCCGCTGCCGTAAAGCAGCGCATCCATCCGTGCCTTGTGGTCGGCCGGGCGCAGCAACGCGCCGAACTGATCGAGGACCGCGGACTCCATCGCGGACGAGGTAAGGTCGTCATCGCGCCAGGCATCGCGAATCAGCCGTTCGGCATTTGCCCGGTCGCCGCGCGCCAGCAGCGCGCGCCCCAGTACCAGCTTGCCCTTGTAGGACAGCGGCGTTTCGTTCTGGAACCAGGCCAGCACAGCAGCATCGTCACGGCGGTCATCCCACAGCGCGGCTTCGGCGCGGCGGCGCAGGAAGGTTTGCGAAGGCCAGCCGGGATTGGCGACGATGAAGGCGTGATAGCGCTCGACGCTGGCACCGTTGTCGGGGCTGCGCAGGATGATCCACTCGGCGAGCTTGCGTGCTACCGGATCGCTGATCGCGGCTTCCGCTTGCGTCGCTTCGGTCTGCTTCCGCCGTTGCACCAGATTGACCACGTTCTGCAACGCGCCGAGGTCGGCTTGTGAAGTCGACGACGTCGCCGCGACCACCGAAGGCAGGGTGGGCTTGCGCTCGACGCGCGGTGCCGGGCGGTGTGCCGGTGGCGACGCGGCGCTGACGGGATGCGACTTGGGGGCGGGTTTCGATGCGGATTTGGCCGGTGCCGGTTTCGATGAGGACTTCGATTCAGTCTTCTTCGATTCAGTCTTCTTGGCTCCAGCCTTGTGCGCGTCGCTCTTGGCCGCATGTGACTTGGCCGTGTGTGGCTTGGTGGCGTGTGCCTTGCCCGAGGCTTTGGCCTCCGGCTTCTTGGCGTCGTGAGATTTCGACGTCGTCGCCTTGGTGGACGCTTTCGCGGAGTGGGATTTTGTTGTGGTGGCCTCGGGGGCGGCTTGCGCGCTGATCATCAGTGCCAGCGACCCGACGGTCGCCATCAACACCTTCCATCGCCATGCCGATGCGCGGGCAAACGTCATCACGGCGTCCTTCGCTCGAATCGATCCCGATGCGCGACCGGGGAAATTGTCTCTGATTGCGAGAACAGAACATCAAATGTGTTAAGCATTTCATGTCTGCCGTGCGACCGGGGCGATTTCGCGGCCATGCCGATCATTCGTAATGCGGCTCGCCTCGGGCGCGGAAACAGCCCGCCGCCGCCAAGCTGCTGCCGATGGACAGCGCAAGCTTATGAAACTATTATAGTTTGTTGTGCGACGCGGGCAGTTGACCAGATCGGAAAGCCTCGCGGCTGTCGGAACTGAGGGACGAGGCAGGCGACTGGCTCCGATAGACCTTTTGTCGCGGCTGGGGACCCGCTAGATAAGCCGTCAGCGATTGCGCGGCGGTGTTTGTTGGAGAATGACGATGGCAGCCAAGACGAAATTCCGGGGGTCTTTTACCGCCTTGGTGACGCCGTTCAAAAACGGCTCGGTGGATGAGGCCGGTTTTCGCAATTTCGTCGACTGGCAGATCGCCGAAGGCACCAACGGTCTGGTGCCTGTCGGGACCACCGGCGAAAGCCCCACCGTCAGCCACGATGAGCATAAGCGGATCGTCGAGTGGTGTATCAATCAGGCTAAGGGGCGCGTGCCGGTGATGGCCGGTGCGGGATCGAACTCGACCCGCGAGGCGATCGAACTGGCCGAGCACGCGGAAGGCGCGGGCGCCGATGCGGTGCTGGTGGTGACGCCGTATTACAACAAGCCGACGCAGGAAGGGCTCTATCAGCACTTCAAGGCGATCAACGACGCGATCAAGATTCCGATTTTCATTTACAACATTCCGGGCCGCTCGGTGATCGACATGTCGGTCGAGACCATGACGCGCCTGTCGCAGCTTCCTCACATCGCGGGCGTGAAGGATGCGACGGCGAGCATGGTCCGCGTCTCGCAGCAGCGCGCAGCGATGGGCGACGACTTCAACCAGCTCTCGGGCGAGGACGCCACCATCCTCGGCTATATGGCCCATGGCGGCCATGGCTGTATCTCGGTGACATCCAACGTCGCGCCGCGGTTGTGTTCGGAATTTCATCAGGCGTGGCAGCGCGGTGATACCGCCGCGGCGCTCGCGATTCATGACAAGCTGATGCCGCTGCATACGGACCTGTTCATGGAATCGAATCCGGCGCCCATCAAATATGCGCTGTCGGTGTTGGGAAAGATGGACGAGACATTGCGGTTGCCGATGGTGCCCGTCTCCGAGCCGACGCGGGCGGCGGTGCGCAAGGCCATGGTTCATGCCGGACTGATTAACTGAGTGCGTTTTTGTAAGCGTCGATCGTTGTCGTCACATATCAACACGGGCTGAAAAGGAATTTGGGATGCTGAAGGAATTCCGCGAATTTGCCATGAAGGGCAACGTCGTCGATCTTGCCGTGGCCGTGATCATCGGCGCGGCGTTCGGCGCGATCGTCAATTCGATGGTTGCCGATATCATCATGCCGATCATCGGTGCAGTCACCGGCGGTCTCGATTTCTCGAACTACTATACCGGGCTGTCGTCGCAGGTCACCGCTTCCAACCTCGCTGACGCCAAGAAGCAGGGTGCGGTGCTGGCCTGGGGTAACTTCCTCACGCTGACGCTGAATTTTATCATCATTGCCTGGGTGTTGTTTATTGTGGTGCGGTTGATGAATTCGATGAAGAAGAAGGCGCCGGCTGCGCCGGAAGCGCCGGCTGAACCGTCGGATGAGGTCAAGTTGCTGACCGAAATCCGTGACCTTTTGAAGAAGAGCTGAAGCGAGGCGCCCACGGCGGGCGCTGTCGTTTGTTAAGGGCAGCGCCCGAAGGGCTTATCAATATGGCGGAGAAGAACGAGCGCGCCATCAAGGTTGTCGCGGAAAACCGCAAGGCGCGCTTCAACTATGCGATCGAGGACACGGTCGAGGCCGGCATTTCGCTGACCGGCACCGAGGTCAAATCGATCCGCAACGGCAAGACGACGATCGCGGAATCCTATGCCGACCCCAAGGGCGGCGAGATCTGGCTGATCAACGCCAATATCCCCGAGTATCTGCAAGCCAATCGCTTCAATCACGAGCCGAAGCGGCCGCGCAAGTTGTTGCTCCACAAGAAGGAGATCAACAAGCTGGCTGGCGCGGTGGAGCGCAACGGCATGACGTTGATTCCGCTCAAGCTGTATTTCAACGAGCGCGGCCGCGCCAAGTTGTTGCTCGGGCTTGCGAAGGGCAAGAAGCTGCACGACAAGCGCGAGACCGAGAAGAAGCGCGACTGGAATCGTGAAAAGGGCCGCTTGATGCGGGCGAGGGGATAACGCCGTTTTCGGAAGGATCGGTGAATATGAATCAGAACGATCTGTTAGCCGTGGACTGGAGCAAGATTCCCGCGCCGCAGGATGATGGCGCCGCGCGTCACTTGATCGGAGCGGCGTTGCCGCCGGTCAATCTGCTCGCCACCAATGACGCTATGGTGACGCTGGCTGAACTCTCCGGGCGCACGGTGGTGTTCGGTTATCCGCGCACCGGCGAGCCGGGCAAGATCGCGCTTGTCGATGACTGGGATATGATTCCGGGCGCGCGCGGATGCACACCGCAGACCTGCGCATTCCGCGATCTCTTTGCCGACTTGAAAGCTGCCGGCGCGCAGCACGTGTTCGGGCTGTCGACGCAGAGCAATGCCTATCAAAGCGAGATGGCCGGGCGCCTGCATCTGCCGTTTCCGGTGTTGTCGGACGAAGCGCTCGAACTGACGCACGCGCTCAATCTGCCGACCATGGAAGTCGCAGGCTTGGTGATGATCAAGCGGCTGGCGCTGATCGTCGACGACGGGCGTATCACGCATGTGTTCTATCCGGTGTTTCCGCCGGATCGAAATGCGGGTGATGTGTTGGCGTGGTTGAAGGCTAATCCGCGGTAGCGTTACTCAGCCGAGGTCGGCGCGGACTTTCGCGAACACGCTCTCGAACATCGCGGGCGTGAGAACACCGGTGTTGGTATTGTAACGCGAGCAGTGATAACTGTCGTAGAATTTCACCGTGCCCACCTCATGCACGGCGCCGTGTGAGAACGGCGCGGCCGCGGCGCGAAGGTCAAGCGCCTTCACCGTCGAGTCATGCGCGACGCGCCCCAACGCGACGATCGCGCGTAACCGCGGCATCTCCGCAAACGTTGCGCTGAGAAATTGCCGGCAGGTGCGGATTTCGATCGGGAGCGGTTTATTTTGCGGCGGCACGCAACGCACCGCATTGCTGATGCGGCAATCGATCAGCGTGAGGCCGTCGTCCGGGCGTGCCTGATAGATGCCTTTGGCGAAACCGAACGCAATCAGCGTGGCATAGAGCAGGTCGCCGGCATAGTCGCCGGTGAACGGCCGTCCGGTGCGGTTCGCGCCTTGCAAACCCGGCGCGAGACCCACGATCAGTAGCGCGGCGTTACGATCGCCGAACGATCGCACTGGCGCGTTGTGCCAGCCGGGCTCACGCACACGAATCGATTCGCGGAATTCGACCAAGCGTGGGCAGAGTGGACAATCCCGACCCGGCTCGGCCGGATCAGCGGTCTTGGGAATCGGAACGGACGACAGTCGAGATTGGGACGCTGACTTAGTCCTCGAAATCGTCGTCATTGTTTCGCGCGGGGACGGTGCTGCGTTGAAGGAACTGTGGTGCATGATGGCGCGGTTCGCGCGGGGCGGGCCGCTCGGAAGGATCGCGCCCGAGTTTCGATTGCAGTTCCATCAGGTCGGTGAACACATCCGCTTGCCGGCGCAGTTCGTCGGCGATCATCGGCGGCTGGCTGGTGATGGTGGACACCACCGTAACCCGAACGCCGCGTCGCTGCATCGCTTCGACCAGCGAACGGAAATCGCCGTCGCCAGAAAACAGCACCATCTGGTCGATATGTTCGGCCAGCTCCATGGCGTCGACGGCCAATTCGATGTCCATGTTGCCTTTGACCTTGCGGCGGCCGCTGGCGTCAATGAACTCCTTGGTGGCCTTGGTGACAACGGTGTAGCCGTTGTAGTCGAGCCAATCGATCAGCGGACGGATGGACGAATACTCTTGATCTTCGATGATTGCAGTGTAATAAAATGCACGTAAAAGTGTACCGCGACTCTGGAACTCTTTCAGCAAGCGCTTATAGTCGATGTCAAAGCCAAGCGTTTTGGCGGTGGCATAGAGATTGGCCCCGTCAATAAAGAGCGCAATTTTGCTGGATTCAGAAGCCATAAGTTTCTCGCGGTTGTTTCATGTTCTTGGCGCTGGCCCGGACGAGCCGAGGCGCGTGGCAGAATGAATGAAGGAGCCGATGACTCGTTTTCCGTCATCGGAGACGCATTCTCAAGCGGTAGATACCTAAGAGCGACTCGGGAAGTCTGATAGGCTAAAGAAGCGGTTTCTTGATGTCGCCGCAACCCAATCCTTCTAGGGGACACCTAACTGCGGCCAAGATAGGACGAAGTCCGGGCTTATGCCATGAGGCAAAATGCAGATTTGACCTTGCGAAACTGGCCAAGCCCATATACCTACTGCGGGCATTCAGCCACATTCAACCCCCTGTAAGCGGAGCGGCAGTTCATGGCGCGCGTCACCGTCGAAGATTGCATTGATAAGGTCGACAATCGTTTCGATCTGGTTCTGCTCGCCGCGCATCGGGCACGCATGATCTCGTCGGGCGCGCAGCTCACGATCGATCGTGACAACGACAAGAACCCGGTTGTCTCGCTGCGTGAGATTGCCGACCAGACCATCTCGCCGGAAGACCTGAAGGAAGAGCTGGTTCATTCGCTGCAGAAGTTTGTCGAAGTTGATGAGCCGGAGCCGGATACGGTGCCGCTGATCGGCTCCGCCGGCGCGAGCGTCGATGCCGACGACACCGAGGTCGCCGTCGAGCGCATGACCGAGGAGGAACTCCTGAAGGGCCTCGAAGGCCTGGCTCCCCCGGAAGAGCGCCCCGAGGAGGATGAATAGTCCTGAGGCGAGCCGCCGGCTCCTTTGCAATCGATTTTACTGCTTATCCCGTTCGCTCCGGCAGTAACCATATCTAGAGGTATCGATCGACTCTTTGGCGGCGCCG
>JAFKKL010000315.1 GCA_017305595.1 Hyphomicrobiales bacterium
GCCCATCCACCCCTGCGCCCATATGGCTTGACCCGCCCGGTTGTCCCCCCGGGCGGGTCGCTTTCATTGATGCGCGGATCGCACCGGCGCATCATGGCGGACTTTTCATCAAAAGCGGAAAGCCTCGGGATCGATGACTGGTCGTTCTTCAACGTTACGGATTCTCGCGTTGATATTTTGTGTTGCGATCGGGATCGATCTTGTTGCCGGTGCAACAGCGCGAGCTGAGATCGCGACGGATATTGCGCGATGCGCTGACAGCCGGGTGAAAACCACGATGTTGTCGACGACGGATATTGCCGCGGCCGAATCTGCGTGCAGCCGCGTTCTGGCCGGGCGAATCGATGATGCCGATCGGCAGAAGGCCGCATTCTTCCGCGGGTTGATGCGATTCCTTCAAGTCGTGCAGTCCGGCATGGCGCAGGGCGTCGGTAAGGACGGCGTCCCGATATTCAGCCCTCCGAAACAGACGCAACTGCGTCAGGCCCTGGCCGACATTGAAACCGCGATCGATCTCGACGGTCCAATCAAGGGTGATGCGCTGGCGTTGCGCGTCACAATCAACCAGGTGCTGGGACATTCGGCTCAGGCTCAGGCGGATATCGGCAAGGCTATCGCTGCAGCGCCGGACTCAGTGACGCCCTATGTGCAGCGCGCGCTCGAACACGAGCGAGCGGGCGACGTTACCGCCGCGCTGGCCGACCTCGACCATGCGCTCATAATCGATCCCGCGGCTGGCACCGCGCTGTCCGCGCGCGCCAATCTGTTGCGCCGGCTCGGCCTGTTGGCTCGCGCCCGGGCAGATTTCGCGGCGGCGGCACGGCTGGGTCCACCATTCCGGCGTCTTGCGCTGATCCATAAATCGAATGTTGAGTTGCGCGCCGGCGATCTCAAGACGGCCTATGACGACCTGTTGGCCGCCGCGCATGAGAGCGGCGACATGACTGAAGCCGAGGCGGCCGCGACGAACGCCGACCTTTTGGCGCGCGCGGGCGATTTGGTGCTCGACAAGCTGAAAGATCCTGCCGCCGCGGAAAAACACTTTCGCGACGCCGAACGGCTTGCCGACCGTAGCTGGAGCGCGGTGCTCGGCCTTGCCCGCGTCGCGGAAGCGCGCGGCGATCGCACCGCGGCCATCGCAATCTACAAGCGCATCCTGGCGGCGACGGAGGCGACGCCGAAGCTTTACGAACGGATGCTTGCGTCGTTCCGGCTCAGGCGATTGACCGCGCCGGTGAAGCATGGCGACAGCGGCGTGTTCCGCAGCGCCTTCGACATCGGCGTGACGGCGGGCAAGGGCTCGCCCGATGGCGTGAAGCGCGTCGCTTTGGTGATCGGACAGGGCGACTATCGCAGGCTGGCCAGCCTGCCGAACCCGGGCCGCGATGCCGCGGTGATGGCCAATGCGCTGGCCGACATGGGCTTCGATGCGGTCGAGGTGGCTGAAAATCTTGATACGGCGGATTTGCGCGGCGTGCCCGCGGCGATCGCGGCAAAGGCGGCGCAGGCGGACGTCATGCTGGTGTTCTATGCGGGGCACGGCGTTGAAGCGGCCGGCGTCAACTATTTGATCCCGGTCGATGCCGCGCCCGAAAGCGATCGCGACCTCAAAGCCGGCGCGCTGGCTCTGGCGGATATCATGGCCGCCGCGGCCAAGGCGAAGCGCGGCGCGCTGGTGGTCGTTGATGCCTGCCGTGACGATCCGTTCGTCGAAGCGCGGGCGGTAGCAGCGTCCCGCGCCGGCGGTTCGCCGCAGAGCGGCGCAACACCGCCGCGCTTGCATTCCGGTCTGGCGACCGTGGCGGCGGCTGCCCCCAACAGCGTGGTGCTCTATTCGACCGCGCCGGGCGAAGCCGCGCTCGATGGCGAAGGGCTCGACAGTCCATTCGTGCGGGCGCTGCTCGAAACGCTGACGACGCCGAACCAGCCACTTGAGAAGGTGGTACTTGATACGGCGGCGGCAGTCGTCAGAACGACGAACGGTCGGCAACGGCCAGCCGCTTACGGCATCGCGCCGACGGTTGCGCTCTTGCCGCCTGCGGCGCTTCAATGATTTCGCCTGGACTGCCATGCGCAGTGACCGCTTGACACGGATTGCGCAGAAAAACGGATTAGCGTGGTATTCGCATGCCGGACCACTGGACATCGCGAAAGTTTTCCACAGTATATCAGGGTAAGTACTCAAGTGATTCGTCGCGTTGCGTCCGTGTCCGTTTTCCTCCTTGCGGACTTTTTCATGGCACAACGAACCGATCTCGAACGTGGCCGCGCAATTGTCGAGCGCTGGCGCGCTCTCGCCGAGCAAAGACTCGACTATCTCATCGCATTGCAGGAAAGCGGCCGCTGGCAACGCTTTCACAGCGAGCCCGACTTTCTCGACAATCTCCGCGAAGCTCAAGCCGCTGTCGAAACATGGCGTCTGTTGGCCTCGCGCGAAGCGTCGATGGATAACCGGCCGATCGACTTCGGCTGGCTAGGGCAGGGCGCGATGCCGCTGGCACAACGCGATATCGTCCAGCGCGACGATTGCGCGATGGCCGTCACGCCGATCGCGAGTCTGCCGGTCGCGCCGGCAATCGCTGGACCAGGCGCCGCCGATGCCGTGTCATTATCCGGGCAAGGCGCGAGCCTCGATCTCGCGACGATGCAGAGCCGCTATCCGCTGCTGCGCAACGCGCTGTAGCAGGGAATGCCAAGTGCTTATCGCACCGTATTGGCACCGAGCGCGATCTGCTTGAAGCGCGCGGCGCCCTCACGCGTGAGGTCAGGTGTCACCGGCTTGGCGTGATCGAGGCCGACCACTGCGCCGCGCGGCGCGTCCGAGATCAGGTTGCCGTTCACCAGCGCCGTGCCAGCCCCATCCGCCACCGACACGCCGATGCCGATGAAGGCCTTGCGGATCACGTTGCCGGTGATCGCGACATCGCGCAGATACTTGCCCCAGCCGGCGACGATACCGAACGCCGGCGCGTTTTCGATGACGTTGCCGGACACTGCGCTGTCGGCTTCGATGTAGATGCCGATGCCGGCGTCGTCTTCCGGCGCGGTGGCGATGGGGCGCTTCGGCAGCAGGTTGCGGATAATGTTGCCTTGCACGACGGCGATGCGGCCGCCTTCGTTGAAGTTCGCCACCGAAACGCCGACCGCCGCGCGGTCCACGGTGTTGTTGGCAATCACCGCGCCTTCAAAGGCGAATTCGGAATACAGCGCCACCTCGCGCACATCGCTGACGCTGTTGCCGGTGATCTGGATATTCGACGCCGAGTTGCCGCGCACCGCGGAGTAATCGCAGTTGCGGATACGGTTGCCGCGCACGATGACGTTGCCGGCGCGAAACGCGTTGATGGCGTTGCCGTACTGGCCCGAGCCGCCGGGGCCGGCCTTGATGTCCTCGATCCGATTGTCGATCACCTGCGTGCCGTCGTCGCCGATCGCGGTGCGCAAGATTTCGATGCCGTTGTCGTTGGTGCTGGCAATGGTGTTCTGCGCCACCAGCAGGCCTTGTGCATCGAACGAGACCACGGCCGTGGTGGCGATGTGGTTGATGATGTTGCCGCGCACTTCGCCGGCGACATTCTCGAGCCAGATGCCGTTGCCGCCGCTGCGCACGATTTCGCAATCGACGATGCGAATGTCGCGCCCCGCACCGCAATGGATCAGGCCGCGCCGCTGCGGCAGCGCGATGCCGCCGCCGTCGAAAGTGATATCGCGGATGCCAATGCTGTTGGCGCCCGCCGCCGTCAGCAGAGACGGGCCGCCGGTGAAGACGAACTTCGTCGCGCCGCGCACGCCGACGAGTTGCGCGCCATTGGAGAGATTGAGCGCACCCGTGCGATAGACCCCCGGCGGCAGCGCCAGCGGAACACTCGCGCGCGCCGCCTCATCGAGCGCGCGTTGCAGCACGCGGGCCTGATCGTCGGGGCTGCCGGGCCGCACGCCATAATGCGTGGCGTCGAGGCCGAGCGTTGACGTCAGCGGCGCGGCTTTTGGCGCGCGTTGCGCCCATGCGGGTGTCGCACCGGCAGCAAGGCCGGCGGCGGCAATCCCGATTACATCGCGACGGCTGATAGTCATGCGCGCAACTCCGATCGGCATTCATACCGATGCCCGACCAGATAACGCGAAACATGAAAACGCGCGGCTCAACAACAAGCGAGCCGCGCGCAATCCTGTCGGTAGGGTTAATTAATGCGCCTGCTTGCTCGGCGTGAACATGCGGCCACGTTCGGTGACCAGCACGATGCCGATCGAGGCCAGTGTACAGATCAGCGACCCGATGGCGAACGGCAGCAGCGTGCCGTCGTAAAGCTGGCCCAGCGTGACGCCGATACCGATGCCGATCAGCGTGGTGATCGAACCGTAGAGCGACGACGCGGTGCCGGCGATGTGGCCCTGCGGCTCCATTGCGAGTGCCGTGAAGTTCGACATCATCAGCCCGAAGGTGAACAGCGCGAGCGCCGACAGCGCCATGTAGAGCGCCAGCGGCAGCATGTGGGTGGACGCGGCCACCAGCATCACCGCCGCAACGAGCGCATAGATCACCAGCGCGGTGTGCGAGATCACCCGCATCCCGAGTCGGATGACGAGGCGCGAGTTGAGGAAGCCGGCGAGCGCAATGCCGATCGCGATGGTGGCGAAGGCCAGCGGAAAGTAATGACCGAGGTGATAGATCTCGGTGAACACCTGCTCCGACGAGAACACGTAGCCGAACAGCGTGCCCTGAACGCCGGCCGCGGCGAGCGCATACCCGATGGTCTGGCGATTGGTGATGGTCTGGCGGAAACTGTCCAGCACTTGCCCGATGGTCAGCGGTTTACGCTCACCGAGCGGCAGCGTTTCCGGCAAGCGCAGTGCGCTCCACAGCAATGCCAGCAGGCCATAAGCCATCAGCACGACGAAGATGCCGCGCCATTGTCCGCCGACCATCACCGCCTGTCCGAACGACGGAGCGACGATCGGCACCGCGACGAAGATCATCATCACCAGCGACATCACGCTGGCCATGCGGCGGCCGGCGTAGCAATCGCGGACAATGGAGGTGGCGATCACGCGGGTGGCGGCGGTGCCGAGCCCTTGCAGCGCGCGCGCCACCAGCAGCATCTCGAACGAGCGCGTGAACAGCGCCAGCAGGCTCGCGAGGCCATACAGCACCATGCCGCCGAGCAGGACCGGACGGCGGCCGAAACGGTCCGACAGCGGCCCCATCACGAATTGGCCGATGCCGAAGCCGAGCAGGAAGACCGACAGCACGCTTTGCAGGTAATTGCCGTCGCTGATGCCGAAACTCGCGCCGATGTTCGGCAGCGCCGGCAGCATCATGTCCATGGCAAGCGGATTGAGCGCGATGATCGAGGCGACGATCGCGACGAATTCAGGGAATCGCATCGGGCGGTGGGTCGCGGAAACCCACGCGGAGGCATTGGTATCGGTCAAGGGAATCTCTCAGGTTTGTGGTGTTATGATGAGGGCGGATGCTGCGATGCACAACCCATCTTCGGGAATGGCAGGTCCGCCGAAAATCGCAGGCGCCGCCACGGGTTGCCCTTAATTGCGGCGTGCCAGTGCCGTCATTTGCAGCAGCAAGGCTTCGCCGGCTTTGACGAGTTCGCTGGCCGTCGTGGGGCCGGGCGCGACCGGCGGCACGTGGACGAAAGCGGCGAGGCGCGGGCCGCGGCCGGCTCGGGCGGCTTCGAGCGCCCGCCAGCACAGATAGTTGCACAGATAGCTACCGGCATCGCGCGACAGTTTTGCCTCGACGCCGCTCGCCTGCACCGCGCGCAACAGGCGGCGGGTATGCGGGTCGAACGCCATCGCATCCTCGCCGATGACAATCGCACCGTGCGTGTTGTAGCGACCGTCGCGATCCGGCCAGCGGGTGGTGAGCGTGTTGCGTGCCCGCGTCTCGATGCGCAGGTGCGGCGTGCGCGACGCGAGGCCGAACATCAGGAGCGCGTGCGGCCGGTGACGCGCCAGCAGGTCCGGCAACTGAAGATCGACGGCGCCATACGACACGGGAAAAATATGGTCGATCACCGCGACATCGGCGAGCACGGGGCGGCGTAACCGCGCCAGCCGCGCGACCAGCGCTTGCGTCGGATTGCGCGGCGCGCCGGGGAATGGCCCGAAGCCGGTGACGAGGATGCGGAGCGGTCTGTCACTCAAGTGAAGCGCTTCCACTGTTGTCGTCCCTGCGGAGGCAGGGGCCTCTCCGTCGTCATGGCCGGATTTGTTCCGGCCATCCACGTCTTTGCAGAGAGCCAACATG